>JAKAMH010000004.1:0-13862 GCA_021813005.1 bacterium | reverse complement strand
CATCTCTTCAAGTACGATAGTGTCAGCCGTCTTGACCTTGGCAAGCCGCTCCTTTGTGACTTCCCCCCGCACCCGGATGGCAAATCCCGGCCCCGGAAACGGCTGCGCCGTGACAAATTTCTCAGGCAGACCAAGTTCCCGGCCCATCTGCCGCACTTCATCCTTATAATAAGTTCGCACCGGCTCCAAAAGCTTCAGTTGCATTCTCTCGGGCAGCCCTCCGACATTGTGATGGCTTTTTATCTTGGAGGCATGTTTGGTCCCCTTACTCTCGATTACATCAGAGTAAATCGTCCCCTGCAGCAGGAAATCTACCTGCTTCTTCTCTTGTCTCAGCCGCTTCATCTCCCGCTCAAATACCTCTATATAGAAGGCGCCTATCGTTTTTCGCTTCTTCTCAGGGTCAGTAATGCCTTTCAGTTTCGCAAGCATTTCCCGGTCAACTTTAAGGATATGCACCGGCACGCCAATCTGTTTAAAAATCCGCCGTACATGTGCCGTGGTTCCCGGTCGCATCAGACCGTTATCAACATAGAACGGCATGAGTTTTTTCCCAATCGCCTTGGCGGTAAGAGCGGCGGCCACTGTCGAGTCAACCCCGCCCGAAACGGCACCGATCACATAACTTTCCCCGACTATTTCCCGAACATGCTGCAAAATTGCCGAGATATCGATTGCCTGCTGTTCTTTTTGTGCACCTATGAGTGTTAGAAAGTTTCGAAGTATCTGCGACCCGTATTCCGAGTGTTCAACTTCAGGATGAAAGAGCGTACCAAAGAGTCTTTGCTTCTTATTTTCAACGAGTGCATACGGCACGTGCGCCGTTTTGGCAACGGCTACGAAACCATCCGGCAGCTTGACTACTTCGTCACCATGGCTCATCCAGACCGTTGACTCCGCTGCCACACCCTTGGTCATTGCGGTTTGCCTCGTCACAAACAAGGTGGCCGGCCCGTATTCCTTTTTGCCTGATACGACTTTGCCGCCGAGCAGGTGTGTCATAAGCTGCATACCGTAACAAATTGCGAGTAGCGGGATACCGAGTGAGAAAACTGCCTCGCTCAGAGTCGGCGAGCCTTTACCATAGACAGACGCCGGGCCGCCTGAGAGAATAATACCGGACGGGTTTAGTTTTTTGATCTGGGAGAGCGCCTCCTCGGGTGCAACAAAGATGCTGTCTACCTCCTCTTCCCTGAGACGGCGGGTGATGAGGTGTGCTGTTTGGGAGCCAAAATCTACGACAACAACCATACCTCATTATACTGCCGGAGATACGCCTTGACTACCGGCAAATACTTCACTATACTCCTCTGTGGTAGCGTCATGACCAACACTCGTCAACATACACTGCCCGGGACAACATACCGGGATTTGCGCTACCTAACTCCACACCAGTCTCTTCAGGAGGATTTTGAGGCAGTTTACACCCACAACGAGATTATCGTTGGCTGGCCGAAAGGTGAGGCCGACATCTACCACCAGACGGCTGAAAAACGCTTCATCGGCATCATCGGAGGACAGCTGGGAGATGAGGGAAAAGGTCGCATTGTCGACAATCAAATTTCATCCCTCCTGAAAGACAAAAAAATCAAACACGTCTATGTAGTCCGCTTTAATGGCGGTAACAACGCCGGACATACGATAGAGCAAAATGGTGTTAAGCTGGCGCTCCATCAGGTACCATCCGGTGTCTTCTATCAAAGAGCCACCGGCATCATGGATACGGGCATGGCAATAAATATTGAGGATCTTGAGACAGAGGTTACATACATTGAGACGGCTGTCGGTTCGCTTGCCGGACGACTTAAATTATCCGAACGCGCCTCACTTAATACCGATCTTGAACGGGCACTTGAGTGGTTTAACAACCAGAAGCGGGCCAAATCGCGAGGTGGCACCAGTCGCGGTATTTCCCCGACATATGCCCGGCGTCTTGATCGGACGGGACTCATTGTCCGGGATCTTTTGGCAGCTGACTGGGAGGAAAAACTCGGTCAGCAATATGCTGATATCGACCGGCTCTTCAATGCCTATGATATCCGGCTGGCGGAGGTCGTTGTCCCGGACTTTCGGCAGACCGTCGCCAGCAAACGAGGAGAGACCCGCAGCGTCGGAACAAAATCGCAGTTCCTCAAACGACTCCTGGCCGCACGTTCCTGGGCTAAAAAACGCGACATGGTAACGGACACTATTTTATTGCATGAGCAAGCGGTTATGGATCCGGCCATCGGGGTAGTCTTTGAAGGAGCACAGGGTGTCGGGCTTGATCCTTGGCTTGGTACTTGGCCGGACGTCACATCGTCTCCCACTACCTTCATGGGCATCACCACAGGCACAAGTTTTTTTACTCCTGACAGGCTTTTGACCCGTATGGCAATTCTCAAGCACAACCCGTCCAGCGTCGGCCGCCGCCGCATGCCTACCCATATCGACCTTCCCAAAGACAGCAATGAACTGCCAGCAGACGCACCCGCGCAGCAGCAGTACGCTGCCTGGGTCAGAGAAGTAGCCAACGAACGCGGTACCACAACAGGACGATACCGCGATCTTAACTATCTTGACCTGCCGTTTCTTATCTATAACCTTCGCGTTTCAGAGGCCAACCAGATCGGCATCACGCACCTTGATATTGCCCAAGCAGACGTACCTGTAAAGGCGTGCATTGGCTACAAAAAGGACAGTGGGTTCGTCCGCTACCGCCCTGATCTGGCGTTTCTGGAATCGGTCCAGCCTGAGTATGTCGAGTTGCCGGGGTGGAACGGGGAAGCCTGCCGAAAAGTCAGACGGTTCTCCGATCTGCCGGAAAACGCTCAGAAATATGTCGCCTTCATCCAACGGCGTACCGGTTATCCGGTAACCGTGCTGACCACGGGAGCGGGACATACCAATATAATTGAGGTCTAGATATTACCACCGGTATTGGTGATGAGAATATCGTGCGGGTGGCTTTCAATGAGCGAGGCATGCGTGATCTGGATAAAGTTGGCTTTTTGCCAGAGCGTCTCAATGTTTTTGGCACCGATATAAAACATGCCTGAAGTGATGCCTCCCACCGACTGTGCCACAATCTCAGCTACTGTCCCTTTCACCGGTACGAGTCCCTCCACGCCCTCCGCCACCAGCACCCGGTCCTTATAGTAGCTCTTACCATGAAACTCATCCTCTGATTTGATCCGGGCACCATCTTTCATAGCCCCAATTGATCCCATGCCACGGTACTCTTTAAAGGTATATGATTTTTTGTCTGTGATAATACTCTGAAAGCGGCTCGGCACCTGCTCAGGTGTCAACTCGACAACCCCTCCGGGAGCCTCCATCGCTGAGGCAAAGAAGCTACCCATCATAACTGTGGACGCCCCCGTCGCCAAGGCTTTGACCATGTCTCCCGAGTACTTGATGCCGCCGTCGGCGATAACCGGCACACCGTGCGGTTTCGCAGCCCGCACCGTTTCAAAAAGGGCGGTCACCTGCGGCACGCCCATACCGGAGACGACGCGTGTCGTACAAATGGCGCCTGGCCCCATGCCGACTCTCAGTCCGTCTGCGCCCGCTTTGATAACTGCCTCAGCTCCGGCAAACGTCGCCACGCTCCCGCTAATCACCTGCGTGTGTTTATATTTATTTTTAATCCATGAGACCGCCTCCAGTACCGCTGTCGTATATCCATGCGCCGAGTCAACCACGATCACATCTACACCAGCCTTTACCAGTGCCACCACCCGCTCCTGGTATCCTTTGCCGGCGCCGACCGCCGCACCGACCGGGAGCTTCTTTCGTTTCACTGCCTGCACCTTCTCTGCCTGGTTTGAGACGGTAAGATTACGGTGGATCATGCCGATGCCGCCAAGCCTAGCAAGGGCAATAGCAAGCTCCTCTTCGGTCACCGTATCCATTGGGGCAGCAACGAGCGGCAGTCTCAAGGAGATTGTTTTTGTCAGCTTGGTGGAGAGATCAATCTCAGAGCGGGAGAAATCAGACATACCAGGTGTAAGCAGGACATCATCAAAGGTAAGCGCAAGAGGAATTGGCGGGGATTGGGTTACCATAACCAATGCTAACAAGAAACGCCCACGAGTGTCAAGAGGAGGTAGACACAGTTAGAATATCGAGTAAATGGCTGCCAGTCCGACGACGGACATGAGGATAACCACATACCAACCCAGAGCCTCCCGAAGCGGCCCATTGGCCCAGTCACCCATGATTTTTTTATTGCTACTCAGCTTGACAATAAGCACCAGAACGACCGGGGCGATCAAACCATTGGCGACGGCGGAGTAGATAAGCGCTTTTATCGGATCGATGCCCAAAAAATTCATGCCCAGTCCAATGAGCGTTGAGATGATGATCATGCCATAAAACGAGGGGGCAGCCTTGAGTTTCCGATACAAGCCGTGTGGCCACTTGAGGCTCTCTGAAATGGCATACGACGCCGACCCAGCCAAAACCGGGATAGCCAGGAGACCGGTACCAATGATGCCCAGCGCAAAGAGAAGGTAGGCATTCTCGCCCGCGATTGGCCGGAGCGCCCGCGCTGCTTGCTCTGACGTCACAATATTGGTAATACCATGACTAAAGAGCGTCGCCGCTGTGGTGGCTATAATAAAAAACATGACCAGGTTTGAGAGAAACATCCCTGACCAGACATCGGTTCGCATCTTCTTGACCTCTTTTTTGGTTGTACCCTCACGAAGCAGCAATGATGTCTTGCCACGCATGATCATCTCCTCTACTTCCTGGGCAGTCTGCCAAAAAAACAGGTATGGCGAGATGGTTGTACCGAGGATGGCACAGACGAGAAATATCTGCCCTTTTGACAGCGTCAGCGACGGGATGACGGCATGGCGGGCGAGCATTCCCCAGTCAAGATGCAGACTGAAGGCAGAGAAAATATATGCCAGGAGCACCAAGGCAAGCCACTTAAGATACTTGGCGTAGCGCGCATAGGCAATAAATATTTGCAGGTACAGCGAAACGAGCGCAAAAGCAATGATGAGGAACGTAAAGCTGAGATGCGGCAGGAGGAGCTGCACCGCCTTGGCCATGGCCCCCAGGTCCGCCCCGATATTTAGGGTATTGGCAAGAAAGAGCAGGAAAGCGGATAAATACAGTATTTTTTTGGGATAATGGAGCCTGATATTACCAGCCAGGCCACGTCCGGTGACGAGCCCAATTCTGGCACACATTTCCTGAACGATTGCCATGAGCGGAAACGTAAAGGCGGAGAGCCACAAAAGCTGGAAGCCGTATTGGCTGCCTGTCTGGGAGTATGTCGCGATACCTGAAGGATCATCATCCGCCGCACCTGTCGTCAAGCCTGGACCAAGCATGTGCCAGTAGTTTCTCGCACCCTTAATATGCTTTTCCTTCCCTATCTGTCCGGCCAGCTTTTGAGAAGTATCGATTGTCTGATGCAGAGCCAGGGACGGTGCCTCAGCAACCTGCTTTATCTTGTCTTCCATAGTATGTCCACCCTTAATTGAAGTGAAATTTTCTATGGGTGTCAAGGATGAATTTAAATTACCAGATCCTATGAACCGGTTGTGACTTTGCTATAGTATAGGTATATGCTCGCAAAGGTGCTCTCAGCTGCTGTCGTCGGTCTTGACGCCACCCCTGTGGATGTTGAGGTTGATATCGCCTCCCAAGGACTTCCAAGCTTTACTATTGTCGGCCTGCCGGACAAGGCAGTTGAGGAGGCAAAAGAACGCGTCCGTTCCGCTCTCAAAAACTCAGGCGCTGACTTTCCGGCCAAACGCATCACCGTCAACTTAGCGCCTGCCGACCTTCCCAAGGAGGGGCCTGCCTATGACCTGCCGATTGCGCTTGGCATACTTCTCGCCTCAGGACAGCTGCCGGGGACAGCGGGACAGTCGCTTGTTTTTGGAGAGTTGTCACTAGACGGACATGTCCGGCCGGTACGCGGCGTCCTTCCCTTCGCACTTCTTGCCAAAAAGAAACGGTATAAAACTGTTTTCGTTCCGGAGAGTAATGCCCCGGAAGCATCGCTCGTCGACAATATTACAGTCTTTGCTATTGACTCTCTCCGCTCCCTCTTTCTCCATCTCTCAGACCAGCAGCCGCTTTCTCCCTCTCCCAAAACCGATCTTAAAACACTCTTCACCGCTGACGTGTCGGACTTTGACATGGCAGACATCAAGGGGCAGGAACAGGCCAAGCGGGCCCTTGAAATTGCCGCGGCCGGCGGGCATAATCTCCTCATGAAAGGTCCCCCCGGCGCCGGCAAGACGCTGCTCGCCCGTACTATGGTCTCCATTCTCCCGCAGCTGACATTTGACGAAATCCTTGAAACCACCAAAATCTACAGCATTGCCGGTACACTGGGAGACAATGCCATTGTCACGACGCGGCCGTTTCGCTCTCCCCACCACTCGACGTCGCTTATTGGTCTGATCGGGGGTGGCAGTAAGCCGCAGCCGGGCGAGGTCACTCTTGCTCACAGAGGAGTGTTATTTCTCGATGAGTTTCCTGAGTTCCCCCGCCAGCTCGTTGAGAGTCTTCGCCAGCCTCTTGAGGATCATACTATCACCATCTCCCGAGCCCAGAAAAAGGTTTCCTACCCTGCCAATGTCACACTCGTCGCTGCTCAAAACCCCTGTCCCTGTGGATTTTATGGTGAGCGGACACGCCAGTGCCGCTGCAGTCCCAGTCAGCTTATCCGCTATCAGCGCCGGCTCTCAGGCCCTATTCTCGACAGAATTGACCTGCACATCAGCGTTCCGGCAATCCCGGTTGAGAAGCTAGCCGGAAATAATACAACGGCCGAGTCTTCCCAACTGGTACGCGCCCGGGTGGAGGGCGCCAGAAAGAGGCAAACAGAGCGTTTCGCAGGAACACGTCTCACCACCAACGCCGACATGACCAGCAGGGATGTTGAGCATTACTCTGTCCTTTCAGAAACCTGCCGGACGCTTCTCAGACAGGCGGTCGCCACCATGCAGTTGTCAGGCAGGTCGTATTACCGTATCATCAAAGTTGCCCAAACCATCGCTGACCTGGCAGGAAAAACTGCCATCGAGCCGCAGCACATCGCTGAGGCGCTGCAGTACCGTCCGAAGCTCGACCTGAACCTATGAGAAACTTTTTTGCTCTTGTCATTTATACGCTAATCCTCCTTATGGTCGGGCGAAATATCAGCTTTCTGCCTCAGTTCACGCTTTTTTCTCCGCCAAAGGCAAAGGCAGATGTTTTAACTAGTGAGATTGCCGCCTTGCTGAAAGGAAAAGCGGGTAACTATGCCGTTTATTTTGTCGATCTCAAAACAGGCCAGTCCGTTGCCATCAACAACCATGAAATCTTCACTGCCGCTTCCGTAAATAAGCTGCCGATCGTGGCGACACTCTACCACCTGGCCGGCGAGCAGAAAATAAATCTGGCGGAGCAGGTAACAGTCCAGGCCGACGACATTCAGGACTACGGCACGGGTATTATCCGTTATGAACAACCGGGCGCTGCCTACTCACTCCGCACGCTCAGCAAACTGACCTTGCAAGATTCTGACAACACGGGAGCCCATATCCTGGCCAATCGTATCGGCATGGCTGAGGTTCAATCATATATGGAGACACTCGGCCTCAGGCAAACTGATATGGCCCACAACGAAACCTCGCTGGCCGACATCTACCTGCTTCTCTCAAAGCTTTATAACCGTAAAATCACCTCGGATGCACTAACCATGGAACTTCTCGGGTTTATGACCCATACAGATAGCGAGGACAGGTTGCCGGCAGGCCTTGCGAAATCCGTTGTCGTCTACCACAAGTCGGGAGACGGCATTGGTAGTGTCCATGATGTCGGCATTATCAAAGACGGATCGCATATTTACTTCCTCGGAGTAATGACATCGGATATTGGCAGTCATGCGTCCGAGGCAAAGGCCACCATTGCCAAGATCGCCCGAACGGTTGTTGGCTGGAACCACTCTGAATAATTATGACGCGCTTACTTGTCATCTTCAGCCTGACAGTCCTCCTTCTCATCGGATACGCCCATCCGATTACCGCCATGACACAAGACCTGGGACGTCACCTCTTAACCGGTAAGATGATCCTTGCCACCCACCACATTTCTCGGGTAAACCTTTTTTCATATACCTATCCAAATTTCCCCTTTCTTAACCACCACTGGCTTTCCCAGGTGATTTTTTACCTGGTATTTGCGGCTTCAGGAACAACCGGACTATTCGCGCTAAAGCTTCTGATTGTCGGCCTCCTCTTTCTCCTGCTTGTCCGGGCAGTTTACGGACAAACATCGCTCACTGCCCTTTTAGTCTCCTCCCTTCTCAGTTTTCCTGTGCTATTTGAACGGACAGACATCAGGCCTGAGCTTTTCAGCTTCTTGCTGCTTGCCGTCTTTGTAATCATCCTCAGGCAGTATAAACAGAAGCCAACCCCCCTGCTTCTCCTCCTCGTGCCGCTTGAGATGCTCTGGGTAAATCTGCATATCTACTTTATCGTTGGCATCGGCCTATACGGCATTTTTGCCATAGACGAGATCTGGACACACCGCCAAAAACTATCCCATTCCCACACGGTTTTTTTCTTCCTCGTTTTTTTCCTTACCTGCCTGGCAGCCCTTGTCAACCCTCACTGGCTGACCGGGGCCCTCTATCCGCTTTTAGTCTTTAAAAACTATGGCTATAGTATCGAGGAAAACCAAAATATCTTCTTTCTGCAAAACTACTATTTTCACTGGTCTATTTTCTTCTTTGAGACACTCGTTACCGTGGGGTTTTGCAGCTTTCTGTTAACGGCCAGGAAGAGAAGTCTTGCCGATTGGCTGACACTGCTTGCCTTTACCTACATTGGTGCCTCGGCAGTTCGCAATATGCCGCTTTCTGCCATTGCGCTTTTTATTCCTCTCACGCTCTCGCTCACCGACAATTTCCAAAGCCTCAAAGCATATCTGACGGGACAGAAACATGTCTTTACCGCTCTTGCCTGGTCTTTGACGCTTTTTCTCGCGATCGTTGCTCTCTGGCAGGGAACGCAGAAAGGTATCGGTTATCAGGTAGCCCCCGGAGCCGAGCGGGGTGTTGATTTTCTTGAAAAGCAGCATATTACGGGGCGTATATTTAATAATTTTGATATCGGTAGCTATCTTATCTACCGGCTCTACCCGAAAGAACGCGTCTTTGTGGATGGCAGACCGGAAGCCTATCCGGCCTCCTTCTTCCGGAACACCTACATCCCCATGCAGGAGGAGCCAAAATTATTTGACAGCGTTGTTAAACATTATGGCATCTCCGTCATCTTTTTCGCGCATACAGACCAGACACCCTGGGCAACGTCATTCCTCGGAACCATACTTAAAAACCCATCCTGGCAGCCCGTCTACTTTGATGACTACGTGATTATTTTACTGAAAAAAATACCTGCCAATATGAGGGTACTCGCCCGGTTCGGCATGACGGAGAGAACGCTCCAGGCGACGCTTCCTAAACATCCGAGTTCACGCCAGCTTCTCCAGATTGCCTACTTCTTTGACAGAGCGGGAGAAACAACGCAGGCTATCACTGCCTATGCCAGGCTTTTAAATCATGACGCTTTGTCCTGCCCGGCGCTCACCCGGCTTGCCGCTCTTGAATCGGGAGTAAACCCCCTGCTTGCCCGGCTCTACACACAAGAAGCCCAGAGACTCTGCCGGTAGCATAATTTTGCTACAATGATCTGGCACATGGAGCAAGGACTGTCTACAACGCAGGCTGAGAAGATACAGGAAACGGCTGGGTTAAACACAATCACCGCCACAAGCACGGTTTCCTGGCTTGCCGTTCTTCTCTCGCAGCTACCCACTCTGCTCAACGGCATTCTTCTGATCGCGGCCACTTTCTCGTTTGTCATTCGGGATGTACTTGACGGGATATTTATCCTCGCCATTATTATTCTTAACGCACTGTTTGGTTTTGTACAGGAATACCGGGCCGAAAAGTCACTCGAAAAACTCAAAAGCTACGCAGTTCCCAAAGCCCGTGTCATCCGGGACGGCGCTGAGACAGAAATGGCAGCAACAGGACTCGTGCCGGGCGATGTTGTGATCCTCTCTGAGGGAGACAGAGTTCCGGCAGACGGCACTCTCCTTGAGGTGCACCACCTCGAAGTTGACGAGTCAATTCTTACTGGCGAGTCGCTGCCTGTCATCCACCGGACCGGTGATACCATTTTCATGGGCACGCTCGTTACCCAGGGAAACGCTCACCTGAGAGTGGTACACATTGGTACCAAGACGCAGTTTGGACAGATTGCCCACTCCCTCTCTGAGATCACCCCCGACAAGACACCGCTTCAGAAACAGCTTACCTCCCTGAGCAAATCCCTCTCAGTTATCGTCCTCTGTCTCTCAGCCCTCATTATCCCGCTTGGCCTCATGCAGCAGCGGGAAATCATCCCGCTGCTTCTCCTTGCCGTAAGTATAGGTATCGCGGCCGTACCGGAAGGGCTCCCTGCTGTGATCACCATCGCACTGGCTATCGGCACAAATCGCCTGGCCAAACGGCATGCTCTGGTCCGTCGCCTGCCGGCTATCGAAACACTGGGGGCCATACAGGTTATTCTCGTCGACAAGACGGGCACGCTCACCCAAAACACCATGGAGGTCAGAGAGGTGTGGAGCCCGACACCCGCCGCCACCAAGCTCTTGACCGAGGCGAGTATTCTTGGCAATACCGCCTCGCTTCTCAAGCGGGGCGAGGGTGAAAAATTCGATATTATTGGAGACAAGACAGACGGGGCTCTCCTTGCCTGGGCCCGGACACAGCCCGAGATAGCCGAATACCTGGCAACAGGCAGTATCATTGATGAGTATGTCTTTGATCCGCGACTTAAGACTGTCTCAACACTCTGGCAGAAGAACGGCGTACAGCATGCCTTTGTCAGAGGCGCTCCCGAGGCAATTATTTCCCGTTCCCGCCTTACCCCCCCGGAGACCGAGGAAGTCACAAAACGCTACGAGGTATTGGCCGGAAAAGGATTTCGCGTTATCGCCTTCGGCACCAAAATTGAGGACCATACGCGAAATCTCACCCGGGAGCATGTTGAAAACCACCTTACCTTTCTTGGCTTGATTGGCATCTATGACCCGCCCCGCACGGAGGTTAAGGATGCCCTTGAACGCGCCAGAACTGCCGGCATTAAAACGGTTATGGTGACAGGAGACAATGAGCTGACCGCGCTCACCATCGCCAAAGATATCGGCCTCATTGACAAGGATGAGGACGTTGTCACGGGAGACGACCTCGCACGGATGAGTGAGACCGAGCTCGTCCTTATGCTTGATAAGATACGAATTTTTGCCAGAACCCGTCCGGAGGACAAACTCCGCCTGACCACATTGTACAAAAGACAGGGATATGTCGTGGGAGTGACGGGTGACGGAGTAAATGATGCACTGGCGCTGAAACGGGCAGACGTTGGTATTGCCATCGGACAGTCGGGCACCGACGTCGCCAAAGAGGCAAGCGATATTATCCTAACGGACGATAACTTCGCCACGCTGATCAAGGCGGTTGAAGAGGGACGCATGATTTACCGAAATATCGTTAAAGCGATTACCTACCTGCTCTCGGGCAACCTTTCAGAGTTGCTGTTCATTCTCTTCGCCACGCTTCTCCATCTTCCTTCCCCGCTCCTGCCGACACAAATCCTCTGGATCAATCTGGTAACTGACGGCCTGCCGGCGCTTGCACTGGCCGCAGACAGCAAAGATCCGGATATTCTCAGACACAAGCCTCGTGATCCCCGCGTCCCGATCCTCACTCGCAGCCGTATTCTGCTGATTGCAGTCATTGGCACCACAGTCGCGCTTGGCCTCGTCGCCCTCTTTTCCATCTTGCTCCAGACGCAAAGCTACACCGCCGCCCAGACGATAGTTTTTAACACGTTGATCATAAGCCATTTATGTATTGCCGTTTTAATCCGGGGGAAGGGGTTTCACCGGATACCGAAATTTATGCTTTTCACCATAGGGCTGACCATATTGTTGCAGATTATTATCTCTACCACGCCCCTCTTTCAGGGCATCTTTCACCTTGGGTTCTAAAGCAATTTCTGCTGCGAAGACGAATTGGGACTATCTGGGAACGCCGTACCGAGATGCTCATAGGCTGCCCGCGTTGCCATCCGCCCCCGAGGAGTCCGTTTCAGGAATCCAATCTGCATCAGGTATGGCTCAACCACATCCTCCAGCGTCTGGATGTCCTCTGAGATAATTGAAGCAATTGTCTCAATACCTACAGGTCCTCCCTTGTGCTTCTCAATAATTGCCGAAAGCACCCGGATATCAAGCTGGTCAAGGCCCTTTCCGTCAACCTCGAGCATCGAGAGTGCCTGATGCGTCAGCGGCAGCGTAATCTCACCTTTGCCTTTGACCTGCGAAAAGTCGCGCACTCGTTTTAAGAACTTCAAAGCAATGCGGGGCGTTCCCCGGGCCCGCCGGGCGATCTCCTGCATACTTTCCGCGTCAATCATAACTTCCAATTTACGGGCTGCCTGATCGATGATGTAAGTCAGGTCCCTTGGCTCATAGAAGCTCAATCGGTGCACGACGCCAAAACGGTCACGCAGCGGGGCTGAGAGCATACCGACCTTGGTTGTGGCACCAATAATGGTAAACTGCGGCAAGTCAAGCCGAAGCGTCCGGGCAGACGGCCCTTTGCCGAGGATGATGTCGAGTGCGTAGTCCTCCATGGCAGGATAGAGTGTTTCCTCGACCGTCTTGTTCATCCGGTGAATCTCGTCAATAAACAGGATATCCCCTTTCTCAAGGTTGGTAAGAATGGAGGCTAGATCCCCGGTACGTTCGATTGCCGGACCGGACGTCACTCTAATATTGGCTCCCATCTCGCGGGCTATAATATGCGACAGCGTTGTCTTTCCGAGTCCCGGTGGTCCGTAAAGCAAGACGTGTTCTAAAGCCTCGTTGCGCTTCCGGGCAGCCTCAATGGCTATCTGGAGGGATTTTTTCACACTCTCCTGTCCGCGGAATTCTCGCCAGGACGCCGCCCTAAGAGACGTGATAAGTACCTCCTCTTCCGGATTTTGCTCAGCCTCCCCCTCTCGAATCACAGTTTTATCCATCTTACTTTCCCAGGTATTGCAGTGCCAACTTTACTTTCTCACTTGTTGTTTCCCCATTATCCTTAACCTCCCGAAGCGCCGCCATCGCCTCTTTGGCTGAAAAGCCAAACGTCCGAAGCGCCGCCACTACGGCATCACTATCCCCACCTGTATTTTCCGTCAAATCCAGATCCCCGAGGCTTCCCAATTTGGGTTTAAGTTCGATGATAATCTTCTGGGCATTTTTCTTGCCGAGTCTCGGTACCGAGGTAAAAAATCCGACGTCCCCGCTGGTGATCGCATTCACGATGTCGCCGCGCTCCCCTACCGAAAAAATGCCAATGGCCGATTTACACCCCACACCCGAAACACTAATCAGATACTCAAAAAGCTTAAGATCCTCAAGCGACTGGAACCCATAAAGTTCGATCGCGTCTTCCCTCACGTGAGTGTAGGTGTAGACCTTTATTTCCTGTCCGGGGACGGCGTTGACCAGTACCGATCGCGCAGCCAACACCTTATAGCCGACACCATGGACATCAATAATTACATGTGGATCGATTCGGTGTTCTATCTTTCCTTTGAGTATCCCTATCATAGCGAGGTATCAAGAAGTATAAAGTATTATATACCAAAATGCCAGTTTTTATCTTCCGCTAAGCACCGGCGCGGTAAAGGCGTGCGTTATGGCTATTGCCAGCGCGTCAGCCGTATCATCGGGGCGGGGTATACTCTCCAGGCTGAGGAGCACCTTTACCATCTCGCCCACTTGCCTCTTGTCCGCTCGGCCAT
>JAKAMH010000079.1 GCA_021813005.1 bacterium | reverse complement strand
ATAAGTCTTGGGAAAAAGCGGCCGGATCGAACGGTCAATAAGTCGTGCCGTCAAAATAGCGTCGTCTGTCGGTCTGCCTTCCCGCTTGACCCAGCGGCTGCCTTTGATGCGACCACCGGCGTAGAGACGCTCTACGTATTCAATAGTCAGCGGAAAATAGTCGATATCTTCCCGGACGCGGCCTGCGACCACCGTCGCGAGAATCATTGTATCACCGAGACGAGCCAGGACGGCTGTGGTAGCTTGTGGTGCGAGTACACCTGTTTCAAATGTAAGTGTTTTCCCGGCAAATTCGAGAGATTCTGAGGTTTTCTGCATTTAGTCTTTCATTCCAATCTTCTTCAGTATTTCCAGAGCACGGCTCTCATCCACTTTCTTGAGGAAGTTTATAAGCCGTCTGCGTTTCGCAATCATGGAGAGCAGCCCCCGTCTACTGTGCACATCATGTGCATGCTCCTTCAGGTGGTCCGCCAGGCGGCCAATTCGTTTCGTCAGGAGCGCTATCTGCACTTCCGGGCTCCCGGTATCGCCACTGGCTGTCTGGTATTCTTTGATAATATCCTGCTTTTGTGTCGTTGATAACGGCATAGATTTGTATTATACCATGATGTCCTGTCTCTCACAAGAGAGATGAATTAGAAATTGGAGGATCCCTTATAAACCTTGGGGGTGAGCCAATCAGATGGCGGTTCCTCTTGCTTTGCTTGTGACTGTGACAATTGATTTATCTCCTGTCGTACCTCATCCTGCTTGGACACCGGCGCCGGCTCCGGTTTTGGTTCAGGTTGTACCTGCCGCTTATTCTCCTGCATGGAATGCCGCGGCATCTGCATCTGTTTTCCGGAATTTTGCGGTTGCCGTTCCGCGGGCGTTCCGCCGCTTGCAACAACTGCCCGCTCGCGCGACGCACCGGCCCGCATCAGAATGCCTGCCATCTCAAATGCGAGCGAACTGGCATCGCTCTGTCTGAAGTTGTCTGTCGCATCAATGATCCCGTCGAGCAAATTTTGTGCAGTATCCACGTCTATACGAAATCCAAGTGTCATAACCAGATCGGCTACCTGCTCGCACAGCGACGTAAACTGGTCTGAGACCAGGACGATGTCCCCGAAGCGCTCATTGGTCGCGTCATTGTCTATATTAACGATTGTCGTCTCCTGCGTGGCATCACTGTTATAAACATTGCCCAGATCTGAGAGTCGCCCCGCCCCAATGATAAAAAGAACATTAAGGGACCCGCCGCCGCGAATATACTCAACGTCTTTCTCAGAAAATGAGAGACCGTCCTGTCCGGCTTTGACGATAATATTCAGCCTGCTATTCTCAATTGTATAGGAGACTTTCTCGATCTCTCCTTCCTTATACGGAAATGCCACTGTCAGGTCTCCCCCCTCGCCACCCAGTGAACCCTGCACCCGATCGATACCAACGAGTGAGGAGAGAGCCACAATCGGTTCAGTGGGAGAGGCCACAGAAACTTGCTTCTGCATATTTTTGAAGATAAGAAACAAGGCAAGCGCTGAGGCCATCTCATCAAGAGACGGATTCTTGCCTACGGCAACGCCAATGGACTGACTTTTGTCTATCGTGTCTTTAAGCCGTTGTAATGTATTATTGTCCATAATTATCCTATATTAATTTAGTTATGGGATAATATCACATCACCCATTTGGATGTCAAGAGAGCCTGAGACCACGATACCTGCCTCATGATTTTTCTCAACTTTGGAGGTGGGGTCTTTGCCTACCCGAAGGGAGGTTATCGTTGCTTCACCGACTGCGTCATCCCGACGCATGACACGTATTTTATCGCCTTTTGCGACCCGTCCATCCACCACACTGACGCCATAAGCGAACGACTTCTCAAAGGGAAATTTGCCCTTCACTTCCGCAACACCATACACTTCCTCCTCCTGTGCCAACTTCTTTCCTTCCAAAACGTCTCTCAACTCATCTAAAAGCTCATAAATAATGGTATAGTTTCTGACCACTACCTTTTCCGTGGAAGCAAGTTTCTTCACGCTTGGCCGAACTTTGATATTAAACCCTATAACAATTGCCCCTGTGGATTTGGCAAGCAGCACATCCGCTTCTGTCGGTTCGCCTGTCTTTTGCTCTACTATCGTGACATCCTCAGGAAGAGAAGCCAGTATCGCCTCCAGCGAGCCTTCTGTATCCGCTGCCAGGACAATTGTCAGGGTTACTTTACCCGTGTTTTGCGGCGTATATTCCAATACCTTTTTGAGCGAGTTGTCCATTTTTGGCACTGCCGCCTGCCTGGCACTGGCGATAACGCTTCCTACCTCAGGCACTGTTTTAAGGCCCAATATCTCAACCGCTTCTCCCACTTTTGCTTCATCGACATGGACACCCATGCCTGAGACCAGCGTCCGCACTTTGAATTGTTCGCCTTGTACATAGACCTCGTCGCGGGTAGAAATTGTCCCGTTTTTGACCACCACCGTCGCCCTCGGACCGGCCTTAAGATCGAGCCGAGACTCAATAACGATAGCCTCGAGTGGCTTATCCTCGCCGATCTTTTCTGCGTAGTCGGATGGCTTCTGCAGATCGAAAACGAGCAAAATAAGGTCAAGCAACTCCTTGATATTGTGTTTTGTCTTGGCTGAGACAGTGATAGAGGGCACATTGCCGCCAAAATCCTCAAGCATAACTTCTTCTTTGAGTAAATCCTGTTTTACCCGGTCAGGATTGGCTGTTTCCAAATCTGATTTTGTCAGCACGACGATGAAGGGAAGACTTGACGCCTTAAGTACGTCAATACTTTCTTTGGTCTGTGGCTTGACACTGTCTACAGCTGAAATGATGAGAAGACAGATATCGGCGGCCTGTGCCCCACGGCTTCGCATTTTGGAGAAAGCTTCATGCCCGGGTGTATCAATAAATGTGATTGAACGTTTGGTTCCGTCGTGCATCACGCCGACTGAAGAAGCACCAATTCCCTGGGTAATTCCTCCCTGCTCTCGCTCAGCCATGGAGGTTTCGCGAATAGCATCAAGAAGCGTAGTTTTCCCGTGGTCAACATGACCAAGCACGGCGACTACAGGCGGATAGGCGGAAATATGTTGTTTGATATCCATATTGCGATGTGTTACTCGTGTTAAAGAGACGTCGTGCCTTCATAGGTTACGCTGAATCTTTCGTATCGTCTGTCTTTTCGGTAGCGTCTTCGGGGGCAGATGCCTGACTGTCTCCGTCCACAGGTGTGGCGTCGGATTTTTCTTCAGCCACCTTTGGGCCAGCTTCTGCTGAGGTAATGGCTTCTGAGGAAACTGCTTCGGCAACCGGCGCGTCTTTGTGTACGGCAACCTCCGTCACTTGCTCCGGAGTCTCTTCTACCGGAGATTCCCCCGTTTCTTCAGCAGTACTCTCTGTTTTAGCTGCCGTTTCGATCTTCTCGTCTGTTTTGTCACCCTGCCCTGTGCTTACTTTCTCCGTAGCTTCTACCTGTGTCTGTCCGTCGGAGTCCTGTGAAACCAAAAGCTCATCTTTACCTTCAATTTCTATTCTATAACCTGTCAGCCTGGAGGCTAGCCGTACGTTTTGGCCATCTTTCCCGATAGCCAGAGACAGTTCCTCCGGCGGGACAAAAACATGTGCCACTTTCTCCTTTTCATCCATCTCAACTCTCACATTCTTGGCAGGCGACAGTGACTGGGAAATATATGTCTTCGGGTCGTCCGACCACTGAATAATATCAATTTTCTCCATACCCGAGAATTCCTGAATAATCGCTTGTACCCGGACGCCCTTCTGTCCCACACAGGAGCCGACCGGGTCAATGCCCGACTGATTGGAATAGACAGCCACTTTAGATCTGTTGCCCGGCTCGCGGACAATGTCTTTGATCTGAACGCTTCCCTGGGCGACTTCAGGAACTTCACGGCGGAATAGCCCTTCAATCAGGCCATTGCTGGAGCGGGAGACGATAATCTCCTCGCCTTTGAGGCCCTCCCTAATCTCCACCAGATAGAATGACAACCTCTGATTGAGATGATAGCGCTCACCGGGAATCTGCTCCGAAACCGGCATCAAAGCCTCAGTCTTACCGATATCGACGATGATGTTCTGCCCCGCAAACCTGAGGATCATGCCGTTAACTATGGTACCGACCCGTACTCTGTAATCGGAGAGGATCGCTTCTTTTTCCTTCTCACGGATTTTTTGGAGGATCACCTGTTTGGCAGTTTGCGCAGCAATACGACCAAAACCGGGGGGTGTCACATCCTCACCGTTATGGAGGATTTTTGCCTCACCGGTGTTGGGGTTAAGCTCTGCGGTGAATTCTTCAAGTTCAACGCCCGCGTGATCCTTACGATAGGCTGCCAGAATGGCATTCTTGACGGTATCGATAACTACATCGACATCCACACCACGTTCTGACGCGACTTGATTGAGCGCTAAGGCGAATTCACTTCTTTGTATTGCCGGCATAGTCCGCTAAGTATACCAAATCGCAGGATAACCTTCAAGCGAGCGCTTAATTAAAGTTTAATATCCGACACTTCCAGAGTACAATATGGAAGTGAATCAATTAACAAAGATTACGATTTGCTGGGAACTATTCCAGCAAGGTCTTCCCAAGAGTCACATCGCA
>JAKAMH010000078.1 GCA_021813005.1 bacterium | reverse complement strand
CTTCATTATGTGGAAGTACTTTGACATTTGCCATACAGTGCTTTCTCCGCAGTAAGTGTCAGCTTCTGCAAAATGTGAGGGCCTTACCACGTATCAGGCAAGCCGGACGATTTCCATTTCGGCAGGCAATTTATCAAGAGCGGTCTGATACTTGGCTAGAGTGTGCACGCCTTCTTTCTCAAGAGAACTGACAATTTCCTCACTTTTATCCCCATAAAAAATAAGCGCGTTGGATGCATAGGAGGTAACAAATGATGCTTCCCGGACTGTCTGTGCCAGCACCACGACAACCGAATGTTCTTTGATCTTGCTCTGCCCATTTTCAAGGCCGGTCAGTGTCCCAAGCAGCACGTCAACACCGTCAACTATCATTGAGTACACCACATCATCCCCTGTCCGCACCCCCGAGATTCTCATGCCTCCCACCTCGTACTCTCCGGCTCCGTCTATGACAACAGTATCCTCGGAAAATTTTGGTCTCTCGCCTGCCCCTATAATAATTGCCACAGTTGCCGACTGTTTTTCGGTGGGATTAACATAAAGCGAGTTCTGTTTTCCTTTTATCCTTAGGACATTTTGCGGTAAGACAACAATTTCCATGTAACTCATACTACCATAGGTTCGCTTACCTTGACAAGAGGCAGCAAATGACGTATCATCGACCCACACAAGGCAATTATGCAGATGTTGTGTTGGTAGTTTTTGCCACCATGGCGGCCAAAACTATGCTTCTTGTTTCTCTGCCCCGCGTACACGAAAAAATATAAATTATGAAGACGGAACGGATCGTTTTATCTTTTGTTGCAGTGCTTATAGGTCTTCTCGTTGCCGGTGTTGCATTCTATTTCTACCAGATTACCAAGGCCATGCCCCAGGGGAAAAATCAAACCATCGCTATCAAGATATCACCCTCTCCGACCCCCGACCTTAATCAGGTTCTTGCTCTGACGCGTCCGACAGATGAGGAAGTCATAAATAAAAGAATAATCACTGTCTCAGGAAGAACCGAAAAAGGTGCCTCTATCATTGTCTCCACGAGTTCTACGGACCAAGTGGTCCAACCGGCGGGCAACGGAGACTTCTCACTGACGGTGACGCTGGAAAACGGGGTCAACCTACTCTATGTCACCGCCTTATTTCCTGACGGGACAGAAAAGAAAGTCGTACGAACGGTAACATACACAACGGAACAGTTTTAACTATGCAAAAAGTCACACTCTTTCTGGCCACATTACTGCTAGCCCTTTTTTCGACAACTCCGTTTGCAAACGCTGCGGTAACTCCCACGGCTCCTACAGCCGTGTCTCCCAGCACCCAACAACAACAGGAAACACTTGCCAATCAAATAGACCAGCTAAAGGAGAAGATCGCCTCCCGTGTCGCACAGCTTAATTTGGTAGAGAAACGAGGCATTGTCGGGACGGTCACTGATGCTTCCAACAATCAAATTACACTCACCGATGTGCAAGGCAATATCAGATTCGTTGACGTGGACGAGCTGACCAAGTTCTCCTCCCCGTCTGCCAAAGCCAATTTCGGCATTTCGGACATCGTCAAAGGAACAACGCTCGGTGCTTACGGCCTTTATAACAAGGAGTCAAAACGTCTCCTTGCCCGCTTCGTCGACGTGCTCGTGCTACCTTCATATACATCAGGAGAGATAAGTTCAGTTGACAAAGCCAACTACACACTGACTGTCATGGATGAGACCGGCAAGCAAACAGTTGTCGATATTGAAAACTTCACGAGAACCACAGAGTACTCAAAGACAGGAGACGGGACGCGTTACGGTTACTCAAAACTACAGACGGGTATGCGGCTCATCGTCATCGGCTATCCCAACAGGAAACAAAAAAACAGAGTGACGGCAACGCGTATTATGTATTTCCCAGGTGCAGCAAAAGATCCCAAAATTACGCTACCTGAGCCGGCTTTAAGTGAAACCAAAATCACCCCTTCAACCGGCAGCGGCAAGACACTGACACCCATCACCAAGTAATAGCTGTGCAGAAAAATTACCACATAGAACGTCTCTCCCGACTCCGTCGAATTGTCAAAGAGGAAGCACTCGACAGCGTATTGATCAGCGCAGCCCCTACCATTGCCTATCTTACCGGCTACCACGGGTTTTCCGTTGTAGAGCGAGACGGTTATCTTCTGGCCACACAAAACAAAGCCTATTTATTCACCAGTGGTCTTTATCGTGATGCAGTGCAAGATATAGCGGGAATTGCAGTTATCGAAACAACAATCAAATCACCATTTCTGGAAAACCTCAAAACTATTCTCAAGAAGGACAGAATCAAAACAGCCGGGTACGAGGCCAATTTTCTCAGTGTCGCAGAATATCATCGTCTTTCCCCTCTCTTCGAAAAAATGGCCAACCTCCCACTCCGTACACTTCGAGAGATAAAATCGTCTGACGAGATTAATACTATTCAACACGCCTGCTCTCTCGGTTTGGCAGCACTTGTCGAGACTCTCCCCCACGCACAACCCGGAATCTCCGAACAAAAGCTGGCTGGTACGCTTGAAATAGCCATTAAGCAGATGGGTGCAAATCTCTCATTCCCGACTATCATCGCCTTCGGCAAAAACAGCGCCGTCCCCCACCACCTGACAGGTGAGACAAAACTGGGGAAACAGGATGTGGTGGTTTTGGACTTTGGCGTGTTATATAAGGGTTACTGTTCAGACATATCGAGAACTATTTTTGTAGGCACACCGACAAAAGTTCAACAAAAAGCCTACAACGCTGTCTTGGAGGCACAAACGAGAGCTGTGTCTTTTATCAGGCAACAACTTAAGCTAAAGAGACCCGTCAGTGCAAAAGAGACAGATAAAATAGCACGAGATTATATCCTCTCGCAAGGTTTCCCCTCGATCCCCCATTCGCTGGGACACGGCATAGGCATTGAGGTCCATGAATCACCAACTCTCTCTCCCGTGTCACGTGACCTCCTGACGAACGGCATGGTGTTCTCCATAGAACCGGGTATCTATCTGGCCGGCAAATTTGGTATCCGTATCGAAGATTTGTTTGCCATTGAGAAAAATAAACTCAGACAGCTCACCCACTCCCCTCTCTACTCCTCAAAAAATAAGTAGCCCTTCAGGGGTTCCCAAAATGTCATCCTGAACTTACCTACACTTAGTACAGTCGAACTTGTTTCGGGATCTTCTTTTGAAGCTGCGTAGAGGCTGAATATCTGCCTGGCAGCAGACAGGAATTCAGCATGACATATCTTGAGATAGTCTTTGTAACTCCTGAACGGTAACAAATTTACCTGACATTACCCAACTTTTGTCATTACGAGGAGTACTCGACGAAGCAATCTTGACCTTAGAGAATTGCCGCGCTCCTCAGTCGCTCGTAATGACAGCAGATAGATACATTTATCGAATACTACAACCACCTATTGTCGGGAACAGAAAAGGAATGATATGATAACCCTATGTTAAAACCGCAAACACTGAAGGGATTCAGAGATTTCTTGCCGGAAGAGGCACGGAAACGGCAATATGTCATAGTTACTTGGCAAAAGGTGTTTGAATTGTTTGGTTTCGAGCCCCTTGAGACGCCTACACTTGAGTATGAAGAGATCCTGACAGGCAAATATGGAGAAGAAGGAGACAAGCTGATGTACCGCTTCGAGGATCATGGTAAACGCCGCGTTGCCATGCGCTATGACCAGACAGTGCCGCTGGCCCGCGTCGTGGCACAGCATGGGGCGTCTCGCTCACCGCAAGGCCAGCCACTTCTCCCCTTCCCGTTCAAGCGATATCAAATTCAGCCGGTGTGGCGCGCCGACAATACGCAAAGAGGGAGGTTTCGAGAGTTTGTGCAATGCGATATAGACACGGTCGGCACAGAAAGTGCGCTTGCCGACGCTGAGATATTACAAGTAGTTGAAAGAGCTTACGAGGCTCTGGGATTTAAAGACTTCGTGATTCTTCTCAATGACAGGAAAAACTTTGCCGGAATTGATCCCAAGGCTATTGCCATCATCGATAAGCTTAAAAAAATAGGACCTGAAGCGGTGGAGCAGGAACTTCAGCAAAAGGGACTTGACCCAAATCTCTTGACGGAAGTACGAAGTAAAAAACAGACTCAAAACCTGCAAAACATCATAAAACAGGCTGACAGCCGGCGGACTGTCTATGAACCGACTCTTGCCCGCGGACTTGATTACTATACCGGACTGATTTTTGAAGTGGAAATTGCGGATTATCCGGTAGGGTCGGTGTGCGGCGGCGGCAGATATGACAATCTGATCGGGATGTTCGCAGAACGCAGGTTACCGGCGGTAGGCTGCGCCTTTGGTTTTGACAGAACACTCGATGCCATGGATGAACTTAAGCTCTTTCCGGAAGATCTCAGGACTACCATGGTTTTGGTAACTGTTTTCAGCCCAAATCTTCTCGCAAATTCTCTGTCTACGACAGAATTTCTTCGGGAAAAGGGTGTAAATACGGAGCTCTATCTTGATCCGGAGGTAAAAATGGAAAAGCAGCTGAAATATGCCAACCAAAAAGCTATCCCCTATGTAATTATTATTGGCGAAAATGAAGCTGCCAAAAACCTTGTGTCACTCAAAGACATGCGTACGGGTGAACAAAAGCAGCTAAATCTTTCCCAACTGTCCGATGCTCTCACAGCATAA
>JAKAMH010000077.1 GCA_021813005.1 bacterium | reverse complement strand
CGATAAGTTTCTCACCATGACGCAGCATCAGGTGGTATGTATTGGCGAGCACAATCTGCGCACCAATCTCCTTAAGATCTCGGGGAGTGAGCCCCTTCACCGTCGCCTGCGTCCCGACAGGCACAAAGCAAGGCGTTTCTACGACGCCGTGCGGCGTTTTCAGTCTGCCCAAACGGGCGCGTGACATCTTATCTTTTTGCTCGATGGTAAATGAAAACTGCATAAGGAGGGATTATAACAGATTGACCTCATGCTGAAATTTATCACCACGCTCTTTGTAATTTTGAAACATCCCGAAGCTAGCACAGGCAGGAGACAATAACACAACGTCTCCGGGAGAGGCAATCTTGGCTGCCGCCTGCACTACCTGCTGCATGCTCGTTGCGCCTTCGACCATCAAGATTTTTGATCTTTGATTTTTGATCTTTGATTTTATTTCTTCCCACTCATCACCTATACCGATAATTGCCTTGATATTCTCCGCCTCCCGGATCACCTTGCCCAGGCCGGTAAAGTCACTCCCTTTACTCGAACCTCCCAGAATAAGTATCTCAGGTGCCTTAAAGGCCTGTATTGCAGCTATAGCAGTCTCAGGGGTGGTGGAGAATGAGTCATCGTAGTAGCGGACGTTATTGACCGTTCGGACAAGCTGCAACCTATGCACTAAGCCTTTAAAAGACCTAAGCACAGAGACGAGAGCCTTTTGGGAAGCACCAGCAAGGCTGGCTGCCAAAACTGCCGCACAGACGTTTTCCAGGTTGTGTCTACCGGGAAGCAAAATGTCTGCTGTGTCAATAATTTTCTGCTCACTGCCCGCCAGTTTTGTCCAGATGGCATTATTGCGAAGGAAGCAACCCTCATCGACCTCCCGCTCACGGCTGACAAAGAGCACCTTCCCCTCCGTGAGAATATCTGATTCGTTGGTTACCGGATAATCCCGGTTGAGGATGGCAATGTCTGAGGGTAATTGATGGCGAAGCAGATTACGTTTGGCATTAATGTATTCGTCAATATCCTTGTGATAGTCTAGATGCTCGCTTGTCACCATAAGCATGACGGCAATGTGCGGACTCTTGTCCATGTCTTGCAGCTGGAAACTGGAAAGCTCAAGAACGACAATTGAGTCCTTCGTCAGCTGAGGGAGGAAGTCAAGCGGCGGCGTGCCAATATTGCCTCCCAAAAAGACATCCTTGCCAGATGACCTGAGCATTTCGTAGATAAGTGATGCTGTTGTCCCCTTACCTTTTGTGCCAGTGACACCAATAATTTCACCCGGGCACAGATCAAAAAACAGTTTCGTGTGGGATGTAACGCTAACTCCATGCAGGATTGCTTCCTGCAGTTTTCTGTGCGTATAGGGAATGCCGGGGGTCCGAATAACCACGTCGTACGAAGTAAGATCGTCAAGATATTGAGATCCAAGAACCCATTGTACGCCAAGAGTATCGAGTGTCTTTACATAACTTGGTGACATCTCGTCTTTCCCTTTTCGATCAAGGACCACAAGATGAGCACCTTTATCCTTAAGGAATTTCGCGGTCGAGAGGCCCTCCATGCCAAGGCCAAGAATTGCCACATGCTTGTTTTGCCAGTCAGATTTCATTTGAATTACACACTCCCCAGAAAGAAGAGATTAGCAAGGTAATTAATCAGCTTTGGGGGTAATTCTTTTTGCATCTTTGTCTCGCGGAGCGAGATCCTGCCCTGCAGGAGATTTTGCACTTTACATTTATCTTTGTACCAGGGATGGGGCTCGGACCCATAGCCTCCACGTTATGAATGTGGTGCTCCACCATTGAGCTACCCTGGCATAATGTGGCTTATTTTAGCATGTTTTAAGCCTGCAATCCACCCATGCATCTTCGCAAGATAGTCTACACTGTTTCTAACATGTATTCTTAAGACGCCAATGTATTCCTCTGTTTTATATTGCTTCTTCCATTTAGTATGCTGATAGAACGTTTTTGTAAACTGTCCCTGGGGAATCTGCGTGGTTCTTGACCAGAATTCCCTGATCTTTTTTTCCTTGTCTGCGTAAGAAGCGTTAAGGGTTAGTCTCGCCACAAGATCTTCGTCTTTAACTCCAAGACATGTTTTGAGCCATTTTATATAAAGGATGATCATATCTGAATCTGCATTACAGAAGCCTAGTCTATGCTCATGCTTATTTTTAAACCCTTCACCCCAGTAGAGGGCAACGCCGGTAATAAATAATTCTCTTTTCGTCAACAGACGTGTCTCTGCTTCACCTAGCCTAAACAGTTCTGTTCTTTTTTTAAGATTCTGCTCCATACGGAAACGTTGTGCTGCAATTCTGCCTTTTTGCAAAGCGAATTGCGTTCTCTGTTTTAGCTCTGCAAGTTGTTCTTGTGATAATGGAATTTCCTTTACCCATAACCTAATAGTTGTTCTAGGTACGTTGGTCTTTTCATTAATTTGACCTAAACTTAACCCTCGCTGACGAAGATACATAACCTTTTTCTTGATCGCACTTGTGTGGCGCATAATCCAATTATCTGAAATAATATGCACAAAGTCAATTAGAAATAATCTATACTTTATATAGAGCAATTTATTGACTTTAGGGGAGAATTTTGTTATTATCAAGCCTATACGCGGGGTAGTGTACAGTGCACGTGAGGCTTAATGAAAAGAATGGGCCGCCTTGTTAGTAATAACAAGGAGAGTATTCAGCTATATCGGTGGACTCCTTGCGGAGCAAGGACAATACCGAGGGAAGACTCGCCTCAGGCGAGAACCCGTAGAGACTACACGCTGGACACCCATTGGGGGGTGAAGATATAGTCCGACACTCTGAGTAATCGGAGCAACAGATGCATAATCTCACAGGCCAGGCGCAACTCCTGGCCCCGCAACACAAAGAAAAAATGTACCATCACCGGGTACATTTTTTTTGGCTTGTCCGATGACACGACACCCGACTATCATCATCATCTCTGACTATGGAACAGGCGATCCGGCGTTCACCGAGGTAGCGCTCAAATTGTGGCAACTATTACCCAATGCCCGCATCCTGCCACAGTCTACGCCTCCCTTCTCCACTGTTAACACCGGCTTCTGGATCTACCAGTTGGCTACGACACCGGCTATCAAGCACACATACGTCTACTCAAATACTGCACCCCGCAAAGAAAATACAGGCATACAGAAGAACAACGGCGGTGAAAAGCTGATGTACGCGAAACTCAAAAACGGCTTTGAGCTCATAGCGGTTAACGCCGGCTACTGCTTCGCTTTCGTCAAACCCGAAATCAAGGAATTTTGTCTCGTCAATATTTCAAATGAGGGTTCGCAGTTTCGCTCCCGGGATATATATCCGGAGGCAGTCGCCAAGATAGTGCGTGGCGACACGTCTTTCAGGGGAGAACCCGTCGACCCGGCAACACTACCCGACTATCCGAAAGACGTTATCGCCTCAATTGACGGGTATGGTAATATCAAAACAACGACACGCCGGTCAGAAGTTAATTTCACATCCGGACAAAAGATAACCATAACACTTAACGGCAAGACGGAAAAGGCAGTGTTTACAGACGGCACGTTTCATGTGGCAGACGGCACGCTTGCCTTTGCCCCAGGCTCCTCGGGCCACAACGACCGCTTTATGGAAATATTTTTCCGGGGTGGAAGTGCCAAAAAACTCTTTGGTAATCCCTGTGTTGAATCATCGTTCAGTCTCACCTAATCACTTCTCTTGGCGGTAAAGATAGACATATCCCTTTACTTTAGCCGGCCTCCATGTCGGGAACCGGAAGTAGTTGGAGACAACACGGGCTCCCGGCTTCATCTCCCGCCTGAGTTTTTTCTCCAGCCGGCCCATCATATAGGTAATTTGACAGGAAACAATGAGGTCAAAGTCGCTGTAGTCGTGACGCCACATGTCCTGCAGGTGAATATACGCCTGTTTTGATAAGCCGGCACGGCGGATTTTGTATCGTGACCAGAGCACGAGGAGTGGGTTAATTTCATATCCATGCGCCTCTGCTCCCCGCCTGGCCAGAGCAATAACCACCCGCCCGTCCCCCGATCCTATATCGACCGCCCGCTCACCTTTTTTCACACCGGAAAGCTGCATCATTTCCTCGACCCGTTCCATGTATGTGTTGGCGTATGGCGCGCCGTGCAGGGCAAAATAGACAGTTGCCACTGCCAGCACAATAAGTGCAATTAGTATAGCGAGCAGTAAAAAATAGCCTATATAGAATGCCATTGCTAAAGGAACAGATCAATCCATTGCTTCCATTTCGGATCCCCGTTTCTGTTTCTCCGGTTTACGCCTGTCTCCTCCGGCGCGGAGGTCGGGACGATGACAATTTGCTCGCCTGGCTTCACCATCTGCAACTTGTTACGCGCCTCCTCTTCGACAAATTGCGGCTGCTCTGCCTGTGAAACGAGCTTTTTAAGCCTGGCATTCTCCTGCTGTTCTCGTGTAAGCTGATCCTTCGTTTTGGTGATCAGGTCTTTCTTTTGGGAGAGATTGTAGATCGAATGGATGAGGTTGTTAATTATGACAAACGACGCAATGACAACAATGAAAAAAAGTATTCGTTTCATAGAAAAATCGTCTTATCAAACCAATTTTCCAATATTCGGTTCTGAGCCAGGAGATGGTATCCACTCCAGGGACCTAAATCTACAGATATATTGTCAAGGAAAAGCGGTGGTA
>JAKAMH010000076.1 GCA_021813005.1 bacterium | reverse complement strand
AAGTCTTCACAAACGACATCGCTGCCAGGTTATATACCTCATCCGGCTCTGCCTGTTCCACCGCTTCGGTCAGAGATGTCTGGTCAAGAAGATCGGCTGAAAGCAGTTCTACTCTGTCCTGGATATGCCTAATATTTTCAATGTTTGGTGTGCTGAGTCTTCTGACAGTCCCGTAGACTTTATAGCCTTTGTCAAGGAGAAATTCTGCCAGGTATGACCCGTCCTGCCCTGTGATACCAGTAATGAGTGCACGCTTCATAGAAATCTCCTAACCATTGTAAATTATCTCTCTCCAATAGTCCAGCGTGTCTTTCAAAGACTGCTCAATGTCTATCTCAGGCTTCCAACCGGTGTCCTTTTGCACCTTGGTCGTATCGGCATACATGTCGGGCGTGTCCTGCGAACGGAGCAGACTTTCATCTACCTCAACTTTGATACTCCTATCTGAAAACGCAAGCAATATATCGAGTACATATTGCGTCTGGTAAGATTTACCTGATCCGAGATTATATACCTCGCCAACTTCTCCTTTCTCCAAAAGGAGCTCATACCCCCGTACAATGTCCCGCACATCAGTGAGGTCACGCCGCGACGCAAGGTTGCCCACATGCAGCACCGGCTCCCTTCTCCCGCTTTCAATTTCGGCTATCTTTTTGGCAAAGGCAGACGCCGCAAATTTATCGGATAACCTCGGACCTATGTGGTTGAACGGCCGCACCCGCACTATCTGTAGGCCATACGCCAAAAAATACTGCAGCCCCAAAAAATCCTGCGCAATTTTTGACACGGCGTAAGGATTTACCGGCCGAAACGGGGCTTCCTCCGAAAGTGGCAGATCCTTCTCTTCGGCCATCCCATAGACTTCGGCTGATGCCACAACAAGCACTTTGGTCTCCGAAAGGCCGGTATTTTTTAATGCCTCAAGCAGATTAACCTCGGCTCCTATGTTGTTCGTCAGATAGCCTGTCGGGTTGTCAAGGCTTTCAGCGGGTGAGGGCAGTGCCGCAAGGTGGTAAACAGCATCAGGCCGGATTCCCTCTATTAACGCAGTTACTTCCTGCTCTACTGTCAGATCTACTTTGTGAAAAGAAGCGCTGTCTTGAATTGCGGCTACATTTTCAAGGCTTTTGTCTGAGACATATGTCCCGTAGACTTTACTCTGGGGATCTTTGACTATATGTTCTGCCAAAAAACTTCCGGCAAAACCGGTAGCCCCGGTAATAAGCACCTTCTTCATCGTCCGACACCTTTATAGGAAAATCCCAGTTCCTGTGCCTGCCACGGGGAGTAAATATTTCGTCCATCCAAGAGTCGCGGGGTTTTCATCAGCATTTTAATTTTCCCAAGGTCCATTTGTCTAAACTCATTCCATTCTGTCAGGATGATAAGCAGATCTGCATCCCGGGCCACATCGTACTCAGATTCCGTGAAAGATAAGCCCCTCGCGTCCCCCAAGATACGCTTCGCGTTTTTGAGGGCTATAGGGTCAAATGCCCGGACAGATGCACCTTTCTCGAGAAGCTCATTTATGATAATTATGGAAGGCGCATCCCGCATGTCATCCGTATCAGGTTTAAATGAAAGGCCAAGAACGCCTATTTTCTTCTCCTTCAGATCTCCATCCAGCATCTCTTGTGCCTTCCGCACTATATCGAGCATTGCCTGCTTATTGACCTCCTCCACCTCTTTGAGGATCCCAAAATCATAATCGTAGTCTTTGGCTATAGCTACGAGTGCCTTCACATCCTTTGGAAAACAGCTGCCGCCGTACCCTGCCCCAGGCTGGAGAAACGCCGTCCCGATACGCTTATCAAGCCCCATGGCCTCAAGTACGGCGAGTGCGTCCGCTCCCGCCCGCTCTGAAAGCCTGGCGATGGCGTTGGCGTAGGAGATTTTGGTGGCCAGAAATGCATTTGAGGCATATTTAATCATTTCTGCTGACTCTATAGTTGTCAAAACAAGCCGGCTCTTGTCGCCTTTTCCGCCTTCAATTATCGGCTTGTGCAGGTTGTAGAGAATGTCTTCTGCTTTCTCAGATTCCGTGCCTATCACCACACGGTCAGGATGCCTCGTATCGGATATTGCCTGGCCTTCACGGAGAAATTCCGGAACAGAGGCAATATCAAACAGCGCCTTGCCATTTTTCGCCTTCTCGATTATTTCCTGCACCTTTTTGTTCGTCCCCACGGGTACCGTACTTTTTGTGATTACTACTGTATAGCCAGCAAGATTTTCCCCTACTTTCCTGGCCACATCAAACACAACTGAGAGATCTGCTTCACCGGTCGGCCTCGGTGGTGTCCCAACGGCGATAAATATGACATCTGACTCTGCAATGGCCGGTTTGTAATCAAGGGTAAATTGGAGACGGCCGGCGTCGACATTTCGCTTGACCAGTTCCTCCAGGCCAGGCTCATAGATGGGGATTATGCCCTTTTTGAGGTTTGCAATTTTTTCCGGTGTGTGTCCGATTACCCACACCGTATTACCAAGATCAGCAAATACCGCGGCGGTTACAAGTCCCACATATCCGTGTCCAATGAATGTAACTGTCATAATACTCTTGTTGTCATTCTGAGCGAAGTGAAGAATCTCGCATAACTTTCTTGGAGATCCTTCTCCCGCCAAGGCGGGATCAGGATGACATTTGGTGCTTCATCTCCTGTAGCCCGTCTGTAAATGAACGCATTGAGAGACCAAGCCTCTTTATTTTAGCATTATTCATGGATAAATTAAACGGACGCTTCGCCTTCCCCGCGAAATATTCACTTCGAGTCGTTTTTGATACCAAATCAGTGTCAAGACCAAATACCTTGGCAATTGAAATCGAAGCCTCGTAGGGAGACAGGAATTCAGATCCCGTTACGTGGTATATCCCGCTCGCATCCTGGTCTAAAAGTGCTTCGAGTGCATAGGCAAAATCATCAATAAATGTCGGTGTGAAGATGTGGTCACTGACACCAGCCACCGGCCTTCCGTCTTTGAGGCGTCCCAAAATAGCCCGCACAAAATCCACTTTCTTTTCAAAAACAGCCCGATACGGATACGCCACTCTGACGATAAGGTAAGGTAAGCCTGAATCTTTTACCACTCTCTCACCCTCATACTTGGTCTTGCCGTACCAATTAACAGGATTAGGAATATCTTCCTCTCTGTACCCTTCCTCAGGTGTCTTCTCCCCATCAAAAACAAAGTCAGTTGAGATATATACAAGTTTTTTCCCCGCTTCCTTACATGCCTCGGCAACATTTCTCGCACCTTCAACGTTTATTTTCCACGCATCGCCCTGCTCTCCAAGCAGCTTGTCTGCCTCACACCCATCCACGTCCGTCTTGGCGGCAAACAAAATCACTTCATCATGAACCGTATCATTTTTCAGTAACTCCAAAGTAGACGGATTTGTAATATCTACGCTTGTGCTGCTGCTGACGGTTGTAAATGCATACTTGTCCTGCAAGAGTTCTGCAACTCGTGACCCAACAAGCCCATTTCCCCCAATACTCAAAATCTTCTTCATTATTTTATTTCTCCTATAACCGGCAACCGGAACGGCGTTTTTAGATACTTCCGGTAAAGCAGTACGTTGTCAAAATGATCAAATGCAAACTCATCCCGCGATGGAAGCTTGTCCAAGTCAAACCATTTGATATTATCAATCTCGCTATCGTGTTCTCCAATCTTGTTAGAGACTTCACCAATAAACACAAAGTCCACATTCTGCCTATCTTCTTTGGGACGATTGGGACTATCGTTTATTCTCAGCAAGCGAAGGTTCTCGACATTGTACCCCGTCTCTTCAAGAGTTTCACGAACTGCCGCATCTTCTATCGTTTCGTCCCGACCTACAAACCCACCTGGTACAGCCAGTTTATGAGGCTCACTAAACTTGCCAGATCTTCTTACTAAAAGAACGTGAGAATGCTCTTTGTTTACCAAAACAACCCCAACCGTGACATGGCGAAGCTTTCCTGTCCCTCCATCTTCAAACGTACATGTAATCATAAGAGATTGCGGACAAACGGCGCATTGACTATCTGCCCCTATGCTGTGTACTATCTACTACCTTCCGTACTGCTTCTCGTAGTATTCTTTGTATTTGCCGGATTTAATGTCCTGCCACCAGTCTACATGTGTTTTATACCACCCAACTGTCTTCTCAAGCCACTCATCAAAGCTATATTTTGGCTCCCAGCCGAGTTCTCTATGGATTTTGTCCCAATCCACCGCGTAGCGGTGGTCATGGCCGGGTCTATCTTTGACAAATTCAATCATTGATTCGTCTTTGCCCAAAAGGCGAATCAGTTTCCGGACCACCTCAATATTGGAGATATCCTCTGTCATCCCGCCCACACAGTACGTCTCACCCTCTTGCCCATGCAGTAGAACTGCCTCAATTGCCCGGCAGTGATCTTCCACATAGAGCCAATCGCGGACGTTTTTTCCATCTCCGTATACGGGAACCTTTTTCTCTTCCAGAATATTGGTAATCGCAAGGGGAATAAATTTTTCGGGAAAGTGATACGGGCCAAAATTATTTGAGCAGTTGGTGATACTGATCGGAAGATCGAACGTGTGGTAATATGCGCGTACTAAATGATCTGACCCGGCTTTGCTTGCCGAATACGGACTGTTTGGCGCAAGTGGCGTAGTTTCCGAAAAATACCCCTCTGGCCCAAGCGACCCGTACACTTCATCTGTCGAAATATGAACAAACCGCTTCACACCCTGCTGCCTTGC
>JAKAMH010000075.1 GCA_021813005.1 bacterium | reverse complement strand
AGAGTTATTAAACAGGCAGGGACAACGCGGTATAATCAACATGTCATTCTGACCTCGAGCGGGTCGAGGGAGAAGAATCCAAAAAGAGATACTTTGCTTCTCTCAGCATGACATAGCCACTGCACATTTTTTCTATGGCAGACACAAAAAACGAATTTATCTCCTACCTCGAGAACATCATGCTGCTGGTCATCGGTGTGGTCCTCCTAGCTTTCCCGCTTGTCTTTACCTCCCTGACGACAGATATTTTCACTCTTCCCAAACAGATCCTGCTCGCCGGCGGTGTCGTACTATCTATAGTACTCTTCGGCGCCAAGATGATCACCGAGGGACGCGTTAAGGTCCGCACCTCACCCTTCGACGTGCCGGTCTTTGTCTTTGCCCTCGTTGTTCTCGCCTCGGCACTCTTTGCCGTCAACCGTTACGACGCACTTATTGCTGCCGTACCGCTGTTGTTTGCGGCACTTTTTTACTTCGTCATCGTCAACGTCGTCAAAAAAGAAAAATCGCTCCTCTTCGTGCTCGCTACACTTACCACCGGTGCTGTCTTAAGCTCACTTCTCACTATTCTGTCTTTTTTCAAAGTATATCCGCTGCCGTTTGCCTACACTCATACGCCGGCGTTCACCCCGATGGGATCGCTGCTTGATCAGGCTATCTATCTGGCACTTGTCCTGCCAATCGCCGGGTACTTCGTCTATCAAGTCGTTTCTGGCTTTGGCAACAGGCGCCATATCGCGGTTCCTTTTGAAGAAGGCAAGAAAGAGGCCGTTAAGTTGGACGGCAAGAACCTCGGCTTTTCAGCTGCGGCAATCATCATCACTGTCGGACTCCTCCTCAGCGTCTACATGCTGGTCACCAGCCAAAAACCGCTTATACTGCCAATTGAGACTGGTTTTCAAACAGCCTTTGCCGCCATTTCCCAGGATACCGGCCATGTCTTCAAGAGCTTCCTCCTAGGCTCCGGGTTCGGCACCTATGTCACTGATTTCACCAGATTCAAGTCCCCGACCTACAATAATGATCCGACGCTCTGGTCCTTTACCTTTTTCCGTTCCAGTAGCTTCATCCTGGAGCTTTTGGCAACGACAGGCGTCCTCGGCCTCATTAGCTTCCTATTCATCGCCTACCGAGTTGTCAAAGAGCGGCATTTCTTTGTTCCTCTCCTGCTTGCTATCGTCGCTGCCTTTATCCTACCGTTTTCATTTACCTTGATGGCTCTGTTTTTTATCCTGCTTGGCCTTTTTGCCGTCACCCGCGCGCAGTCACATGCCAAAAAGTATGCAGAGCAGGAATTTTATCTCGTGGCACTCACCCGCGGCCTGATCGCTCCGAATCCGGAAGGCGGCGTGCAACACACCTATAGCAAGTTTCTGCCGATTATTTTCTCGGTGGTAATGGTCGCCATCGTCGGTGCCATGACATATTTCTCCGTCCGCTTCGTCATGTCCGATCTGACTTTTCAACGCTCCCTTGTGGCCCAATCACAAAACAACGGCCAACAAATGTATCAACTACAAGCACAGGCTATCGGCCAGTTCCCCTATCGGGACGCTTACTACCGTATCTTTTCCCAAACCAACTTGACGTTGGCCAACGCGCTCGCTGCCTCACAGCCAAAGAACTCTTCCCCCAGTGCCCAGGTGCAGCAGAATATCGTGACGCTTATTCAACAGTCCATCACCGCGGGCCGCTCGGCAGTCACCGTCTCGCCGCAGTCTGCCTCCAACTGGAATAACCTCTCCTCAATCTATAGGAGTCTTATCGGCTTTGGACAAAATGCCGACCAGTTCGCCATCATCACCAATCAGCAGGCTGTCGCGCTTGATCCCAACAATCCACAGCAGTACATTAATCTAGGCGGTATCTACTATCAAATACAACAGTGGGATAATGCTGCCAGACAGTTCCAACTGGCTATCCAGCTGAAACCAGACTATGCCAACGCCTACTACAACCTGGGTCACGCGCTTGAGTCCAAAGGAGATCAGGCAAGCCTCCAGCAAGCGCTCAGCATGTACCAGACAGTCAAGCAGCTTGTCGCCGCCAATAAGGATTCTGTGAAGAAGATTGACGCTGAGATCGCGGCAGTCCAGAAGAAGATAGGCACACAGTCAAACAGCCAGCAGACAGCTGCCGGTGCGCCGACAAACCAGGCACAAAACCAACGGCCGCTTGATGTAAACCAACCGCAGACACAGCTTCCGGAGCGAAACCCCAAGGTCACCATACCGTCTCCTGCTGTCACCCTGACGCCAACGGCAACCCCGACCCAGTCGCAAAACGGCACACCGACCGAGGGCGGCGTGCCTGCTACCTCCCCCTCCCCGTCTCCTGCCAAGTAACCACCCCTTGTCTTATCGTGAAGGCCACCAAAAAACCCCGGTTTCACGAGGTTTTTTGGAAAAGATTAACCTTTGTATATTAGGCTGCTTGGCGCTGCTTCATGAAGCAGTCGCGGCACAGTACGGGCCGATCGCCTTTCGGCTGGAACGGAACGGTACTTTCTTTGCCACATTCGGCACACGTGATTGGGAAAGACTGTCTTGGTCCGCCCATATCTCGTCCACCATTATCTCGACCTCCGCCCTGCATACGCTGTTTTTTTGCCATTCGGCAGTCTTTACAGCGAACCGGTGCGTTGTCAAATCCTTTTTGGGAATAAAATTCTTGCTCTGACGCAGTCCAAGTAAATTCTTGGCCGCAATCTCGGCATGTGAGTGTTTTGTCTTGAAAAGCCACTTAGGATTCACCTCCTGTCTGCATATATCGTTTCCTGGAATTCCTAAGTGACCTTATGGAGGATCCGAGCCTGCCCCGCTCTGCGAGGTCATCGGCAACGGTGATGAGGATATTTCCTCACCCTTAGAATACCTGGATCATGCCGTCCTTTTATCAAGGACGTAGGCGTATTATACCACAACAATGCAATTTTTAATTTTCAATCTTGCCTGCCGGCAGACAGGTTCGAAATTTGAAACAATAGATACCGGAGTTTTACTTGTAGTGTGGACCTGAAGAGACTTCCCTCGACCCAGCTCAGGATAAACTTCTCGTCTCCTCACGCCTTGATCAATTGTAGCATGCACTGAGCAAACGGAGTGCGCCGAGGTGTGGACCTGAAGAGACTCGAACTCTCCACCTCACCCATGCGAAGGGTGCGCTCTACCAGATGAGCTACAGGCCCGCTCGCCATCGCTACGCTTAGGCGTTAGCGGGCGAGCCCAAGAACAAAAGCGACGACTAAATTCTAAATAGTGGTTTTGTGGACCCGAGGGGAATTGAACCCCTACTCTTCTCGATGCCATCGAGACGCGATCACCGTTACGCTACGGGCCCATTTATCAGACGATTATAGACTAATTCTGCCAATGATTCCAGCTCCAAACGAACTTTGTTATCAAGATAATCAACCCGCAGTACTCCTTTGTAGTCCTTTTTCTTTGTAGGCTTTCCTATAGTACGGGGATCAATTCGTGTCTTGTAGAAGAGATTTCTAGGAATCTTTGTTTTATCCATCCAGTACCCAACCAAATCCTCTGCATTCTGATCTGCCCTGCATTGAACAGTACATCTAACCTTTTTTATGTCAAATGTAAAACACCGCTTAAGTAGTTCCAGGAAAGTTACTATGATCTTCGGGTCAGAATTCCCAAGGTAAAATGATGTGTTTCTGACCGATTTAGATGCCTCCCCTAAACAAAGCATAGCAAGAGCAACTTTTGCAACATCAAGATTATCAATAGTCTGAGAAGTTCGAGTGCTTGCTTGCCGTATTCGTTTTATGTACTCTTCTCTTTTTATTCTATTTATCTCTAATGCAATTATTCTGGCTTTATCCAAATTCCCAACGACAAGTTTTTGAATTCTCTCAGCATATTCCCTGGGAAGAGGAGTATGCTTGCACCAGTCCGATAGCGTACTCTTAGGAATATGAGCATTTATAGAATAGTTAATTTCGCCATATGTCTTACCGAGCGAACGTAATCGGCGAACTTCTTCAATTACACTTGCCGGATACCTCGACATACATACATCGTACGACAGAAGAATACCATGTGCAAGCAATCAGATTACCTGTACTAAAGAGTTTTACGATCTATTAGATTACTGCAGGTACGGTAACGGGTTGACAAGTGAGCCACTGTGACGAATCTCAAAGTGGACATGCGGTCCCGTGGTGCGTCCGGTCATACCAATCCAGCCGATGACTGTCTGGCCACCGGTAACATGCTGGCCTACAGACACATTGACTGCCTCCATGTGGGCATAGTGCGACTCGAAACCGTCTCCCTTGTTGATCCAGACGTTGTTGCCATAGCCCGTGTCATACGTTCCCACACTCACCCGCTCCACCGTACCATCATCGGCTGCCACAATCGGCGTGCCATAGGGCGCCGCGATATCGAGGGCCATATGGTACCAGGAGGCAAACTGGGTGATCGTACCATGCACCGGCCAGGTGAACCCACCGCCCGAGACAGGTACCGGCCCCGTGACCACATAAACATGCGGCTTGATCGTTTGCTGCTCGGATGGCTTAATGCCATCCGGCACAATCAGCATCTGCCCGTCTACCAGACTGAACGTTTCAGGATTGGCAAACTCGTTAAACGGAAAATCGACGATCTTCTGCGGCTCCGTATTGAACTTCTTGGCAATTGAGTAGACCGTGTCTCCTGCTTGTACCTTATATCCAATACCCGAAACAGGCAGGATCTTCAGGCTGTCCCCGACAGTTATCGAGTCACCTGTCATATCATTGGCCCAGCGCACCGTATCCGGTGAGATGCCAAACTTCTCGGCAATT
>JAKAMH010000074.1 GCA_021813005.1 bacterium | reverse complement strand
CTTTTCAATGATAAATACAACAATCAAAGATACCACAGAGCTATCTCCTACAGGACACCCGCCGAATCTGTCATGTTATACTTGCAGAAAGGAGGACAACCGTTCTCTATCTAGGCGACCAGGACACTCGCCGGTATGTACAGTTAAATATCCGACACTTTGTATTCTCGTAACACCTGCTTTGGTGTCTTCATGTTAAGTCCCATATGGGGTCGTTTGTTGTGATAGTATACCAGGTATTCTGTGAGGTCACGCTGCATGGCAGGGATATCTTGAGGTTTGTATTTGTTCCACCCAAGACATTCCTTCCGCAGACTTCTGTTAAACGACTCAATATATGACTGTTCGTTTTTCTTGTAAGGTCTGGCAACTCTGAAGCGGTCAGTATAGGTAAGAACTTTCTTTTTAAATTCATCTTTAAACTCTGGCCCACCATCTGCCTGAATCAGGGTAGAATACTTGAAGTGCCCCTCCATAGCGTCTGTTAGAAAAAGTGCTCCTGAATGTGAAGTAAGATCAGGATAGAGCCCCACCGAGACGTCTTTCGCAAAGATGTCCACGCTGGTAAAGGCAAATACAGCTCCAAAGTCTACCGTATCCATCTGGATAACTTCCCGAGGCTTGTTAGCTTTTGGAATAGGACCCCGCAGCGTGTTTTTCTTCCACTTACTCCTCAGCTTGTACTTCTCCCCAAGTATTTTGTAGATGGTGGTTGTTGAAAGCAGTGTGCCGTATTCATCCCGTAAGTATTCCCGGATCTTTTGCCCGCAACAATCCCTGTTTTCTTCCCGCAACTTAAATACTCGAGTCTTGAGTAAACCATCAATCTTTCGCTTTGCACGTTCTCCAGTCTTGGCACGGGTATAGTCTTCAAGAAACCCAAGAAGTAAACCTGGATGCGTTTGAATACCCGTGATCCATAGATGTACTGTTTCTCGATGTACGCTCAATCTCTGTGCGATGTGACTCTTGGGAAGACCTTGCTGGAATAGTTCCCAGCAAATCGTAATCTTTGTTAATTGATTCACTTCCATATTGTACTCTGGAAGTGTCGGATATTAAACTTTAATTAAGCGCCTCGTTGACAATACTGTTCTGTCATGGTATCATTACAGGTGTCCGAAGACAGTGGGTTCTGCAAAGCAGAATTTACCTAAATAAATTCTGTAGCAGATTAAAGCGTTCAAGGAAGAGAATTCTTCTCTGAAGATCCCGCCGAGGCGAAAGTAGTTACAAGTTTGTAGAGTTTCCTCCAAAGGATGACCGTCCTCTGGATGACATAAAGTTTATAAAGAAATCACTTTATAAACTTTACACTTTATAAACTTTACAAACTTCTGCGCACTCGTCGAGAGTGTTTTTTTGTACACAGCTAGAAATCTAATAGTGTACAACCCGGCGACAAGCGCCCTTTGAGCCGCGCTACGAATAGTAGGTAAGGCAAAAAGTAAGCTAGACGGGTGTGCCCTTTGGGCACAAAAAGATTGGCACAGATTTGAAACAGATTTACATTGATTTTTCCGTGTGAATCAGCAAATATCTGCGTAAATCAAAGAGTAATTAAATCTGAAGGATATTAAAGGAATAAAAATGGATAGAACAGAAAATACAACAAATGTAAGTCAGAACAGGCTCAAGAAAGAGGCGCTGGTTAAGGAATATACAGAGAAAGCGAACACGGCTAAGGGATTGGTGTTTGCCAATTATCAGGGCCTCACTCATCAGCAGCTGGAAGGGTTCAAAAATGCGGTCCGTCCGATGGATGCCGAGTTTATTGTGGCCAAAAACACACTTCTACTTCGTGCACTCGGAGATAAAGTGACTGACGAAACCAAAGGCAACTTTGAACAGCCCACAGGCGCGCTGTTTCTTCAGCAGGACATTATTGAGCCACTGAAAGAACTTGCCAAACTTGTCAAAGAACTGGGTATCCCCCAGATCAAATTTGGTATTATTGACGGCAAGACTGTGACAGGAGAAGATGTCATTAAGCTTTCCAAACTTCCGCCGCTTCCCGTACTTCAGGCACAACTTCTCGGCCAAATGCTGTCACCTATTTCAGGGCTACACCGGGCGCTCAGGTGGAATTTACAGAGTTTAGTTATGACACTAAAGGCGATAAGTGATAAGAAACAATAATGTGTTTTGTCATCCTGAACGAAGTGAAGGATCTCTCACAAAATAGTGGCTAGATTCTTCCCCCGCTAAGCGGGGTCAGAATGACATGATTAAGGGAAGGAGGTGTACTATGGCAAAATTTTCAAAAGATGATTTAATGCAAGCAATTGAAGAAATGTCCGTTCTCGAACTCTCCGAGCTCGTCAAAGCACTGGAGGAGAAGTTTGGCGTTTCTGCAGCCGCAACAATGGTAGCAGCAGCCCCCGCAGCCAACGGTGGAGCAGCAGCCGAACCGGCTGAGGAGCAGACAGTCTTCAACGTCGTGATCGCCAGCTCTGGAGCACAGAAGATCGCCGTTATTAAGGCGCTTCGAGAACTCGTCCCAACACTCGGTCTCAAAGAGGCCAAGGATTTGGTTGACGCAGCTCCCAAAGAGGTCATGTCACAGGTCAACAAGCAGACAGCTGATGAGGCAAAAGAAAAGTTGACTGCAGCTGGAGCAACAGTGGAATTGAAGTAACAAAATACCTCGCGAAAAGTGCGAACCAAAAGGTTTCGAGCAACATAAGCGGGGTATTTTTGTGGGGAAAAGAGCAGTCTTTCAGAATTCAGATGCCTTCCCGGCCATTCTGTGACCTCTTAGCCTCAGATTTTCATCAATTTTTAATACGACTTACGCACTTTTTGTCATCCTGAGGCTAAATGCCGAAGGATCTACCTGTCTGCCCTGCCTGCCGGCAGGTAGGCGCCAGGCAGGGATTCTTCTCCGCCAGCCGGCGGATCAGAATGACAGGTTTTGCGTAAGTCGTATAAACTTAGATTTGATTGTCCTGCAAAGCAGGATCCTCCTCTGGAGGAAAAATTTCAAATTCTCGTATTATATGTATTTCTTGATCATGCAAACTGTATTCTCCTTAATATAATGCACAAATACTTGATATTGTTGTATTAATATATACAATGTAAGTATGTCTGTGATTTATTGCACAGGTTTTACCAACATGATACGATGACACAAATAGTCTATGGTAGCACTTGAGTCCAGACCCAAATCTCCGGAGACAGAAAAATTTGTAAGTAGTATCCATGTCGGCATATCCCGTGGCAAAGAAGTTGTTTATAACTCTGATTCCATAAAAAGCCGCGTTGGAGATATTGAAAAGGTCTACAGAGCCTCCGAAACCCAGACGTTATCAAGCATGCTAAATGACTCTGTGGCTTCTATCATTGATAACATAGGTACGAAACAAGACTTTGTGGGCGTTTCTACGAGCTTTCCGAATGGGACTCATTTATCAACAGATGTTGTGAGAATGCACAGTCTGGAGACTGATTATGTCGTAGATAGCATCGGTGCATGCTCCGGCGGGACGTATATACTGGTCGATTTGTACAATAAGATAAAAGAGCATAAATTTGACCCTAAAGGTAAACATTTTCTTTTTGCATCAACTGAAAAATATTCACCCTATTTAGACCCTGAATCACTTGATGCACATATATTTACCGATATCGCCGTCAGTATCGGCGGGTTGGAATACGGGCGAAACTTCGAGATTCTTGGCGCCCTTTCACGCAAACTTGCACCGGAGCATGACGGATCACTTTGTATGCCGGTCGATAAAGATAACATCCGACACCCCGCACTCTATCTTCCGGTGCCTTATGCGAAGTCGGGACTTTTTGAGATGGACGGACCTACTGTCTATAAGGTAGTTAAAGGTACCGTCCTACCCCTGCTTGGAGATGCGGCAGAGGAGGCTCATCTGAGGCTGAAAGACCTTGACTATTTCATCTTCCACCAAGGCTCCGGACGCACCAATGACGGTCTTATCAAGGCTATCTACCAAAAATTCCCCGCTTACTCCCCTATTATTGACAAGATCGTGAGAGATATTTTTGAAGGTAATGCCTCCTCAGGCTCAGGATGGAAGGCATTTGGCAGCGTCTTAGCCCGTCACAGACAAGAGAGTATTCCTGAGGACACCCGAAACGTAGCTTTTGTCTCATTTGGCGCAGGAATCTACGGCGCAGCAGCTATCGTCCAGATGCGGTTTTAGTTCACCACCCACCAGTTGACACGGATGTCCTCAGCTGCCGGAGATGCGAGGTCAATCTCAAATGTATCAGTTCCCGCTTTCCTACTGCCAATCGCCACCGGACTGTCAGGTGTGACAAAGATAAGTGAATTCTTGCCCAGTGCTGATGTATTCACTGTAGCACTTATCTCCCCTGCTCTGATAATCACCGTTCCCGCTGAAGCTGACAAGACAGCACTTCCCGTGGCTTCCTGAGCAGAAGCAGCAGAAATGTTGAGCTTCTCTGTTGTTAAAGTTTTGGCAGTAATTGTACCTTTGGTAACAATATTACCATTCGTAGCAAAGGTTACCACACCACCAAACATTTCAATGCCGGCTGTAGACAGGGGCTGAAGCTTCAGCGCTGTGCCAATCGTACCGATGGTGCCCTCCAAGCCGTGGATTGCCATGACACCCGAGGTGATATTACCTGTAACGCCAAGGTCTGTAACCGTTGTCCTCCCCATGACCATCAGTTCTCCTGAAACTGTGGCTGAGTTCAGATTGAGGTTGTCTAGCGTACCCTTCGGGAAAGCGGAAGCAGAGGCGCCAAGAGCGGCAGGCGCCGCAAAGAGAGAATCTGCCAACGTCTGAGTATCGGCAGGGTTCATCCAGGAGACGTTGAGGAAGACAAGAATCTGTC
>JAKAMH010000003.1 GCA_021813005.1 bacterium | reverse complement strand
CCTATTTATAGAGATTTTTTGTCATTTTTGCCGGTGAAACATTAGTCATTTTATTCTTTAATTAAGCAAAACCAAGAGAGGAGGTGATAGTTATGGCAAAAGAAAAAACAGGTTGGCTAGCTTGGGGATATTTGGCGGCTATTTTAATGGTATTAGGTGGAGTCTTCCAATCAATGTTTGGCCTTATCGCAATCTTTAACCATGATTTTCTGGTTTTCACATCAGGTAATATTTGGGTTCTCGATGTTGCGACATGGGGCTGGATACACTTAGGTATTGGTGTAGTGCTGGCATTGGCAGGTTTGGCGCTTTTTACTGGCAGTATGTGGGGAAGAGCGCTTGCGATTATCGTAGCATCGCTAAGTGCTATCGCAAACTTTCTTTTCATACCCGTCTATCCGATATGGTCACTGGTTGTTATGGTGATAGATATCTTGATTATCTACGCGGTGGCAGCTCATGGCGGAGAAGCGATGGAGGAGTAAACATCTCGGTTATGATAAAAGAAAAGCCGCAAATCGCGGCTTTTCTTTTATCTCTTAATTTCTTTAGTCACCTTTATTTCACTTGGTTGTGGAGGCATTTTGGGCTTTCTTTTGTGGAGGAGAACCCATAGGCCGAGGATAAAGAGACCAATTATTAGCAAAATGATTACAATAGGAATGATTATCATAAAGCCGGCTTCACCCAAAACTCCGCTGTTTCCACCGTTCTTTTTGTAATCATCTAGGATGTCTTTCGTGATGCCGGTCATATTATCTTTGGAGGTGGCAGTTGCAATATTTGAGTCAGCTGATTCCCCAGAACCTTTGTATGAGCGGATTTTATAATAGTAAGTTTTGTCCTTAGTGGCCCATGGATCAGTAAACTTTACAAATGTTTTGGGCAGGCGCAGGATTTCAACATACTGATTATCGCCTTCGGCTCTTCGGAATAGTTTATAGCCGTCGATGTTTGTTGAGGTAGAGGCTTTCCAAGAGAGATCTATGGCTCCGCCATAGTCAAGGTCGGTGTCTTTTGCTGTCAAGCCAGTCGGAGGTAAGATACCGGAAGATGTCTGTGAGGCCGGGGCATTACCGCTACCGGCAGAAGTACCAAGCGGGGAAGTGCCTGATGTTGAACCCGAGCTACCGCCAGTAGGAGGATTTGTTGGTGGATTTTGGCCCCCGGGTTGGTTGCCACTCCCTGGATTATTCGGCGCAACCGTATCATAAGAGTAAACCGCGAATCCGAAGTCTATGTCAGGTCTATATTCGCCATTTACAGTGGCATAACCTCTGTCGTAACAGTTCTCAGTCCTATATTTCCAAAGGAATATTCTATCATCATGAAGCATACCACTGAGCGCTATAACATAGCCGGACCTTGGCATAGCGACATCAGGAAAATCAAATGTGATCCATCTTTCCGTAGTGTCAATCGTCTTTCTCTGTGAAGCAATAGTTCTGTAAGGAGGAGTTAGGGCATCAATCACTTCCAGCTTTACCGGTACACTTCCTTCTAGTCCGCGGACTCTGACCGTAACAGCATCTAAAGTATTTCTAGTTGGAACAAAGACCTGGTAATCCGGTAGTGAACCAAAGATTCCCATATACCCGACCAGACCGCGTGTTTGTCCTTCGGTCCCGCACTCTTGGTCTATTGGCGCGAGAGCGTAGGAGCTTGCTGGGATTAAAAATGAACACAGAAGAAGCGGAAGACTGAGGGCAAAAAGTAATTTTTGAAAGTGAAGTTTCATTTTTGTAGTAATTATTTTCCTTACTTGCTATTATAATAACTGTTATGGCAAAAAAGAAAGAAGAAACTAAAAATACAACTCCAAAACAAAAGGTGGCGGAGGTTAAAGAAGAGCCGAAGGTGGTTGAAGGGCAAGTTGTAAATCAGGTGCCAGAGCAACCGGTCAAACAAAGTAATGCCACAAAATGGCTTTGTTGTTGCGGGATAGGATGTGTGATTTTAATACTCTTTTTCATGCTTCTCAGCTTCCTGCCTTTCATCCTGCCAGTGCCGATGATGCCAAGGATTTTCTAATCTCTTAAAAAGCTCTTGACGAAAACGAAACTTTGATGTATAATAAGCATTAACACCCCCAGGGATGTCGCACCTTAGGAAAAAGAGAGTAGCTGCTCTCTTACCCTTTGGGTCATAAAAGAGCTAGATGTCCGCTTTCGCTTCCAGGTCAGGAAGCTAAAAAATATCACGACAAACCTCTCAAAGGAGAGAAAAGTGGCATTTGATATGCAACAATTCATCCAAAAGAACCGAGGTATGTTTTTGAAGGGGATGGGCTATGAAATTGAGCCCTTCAGAAGTGCAGAATGCCCGACCCTGCTAGAGATGATAGCCGGGATTAAGGCAAGAAACTTCACCGGTGAAGTAAAACGTCATATCGGTGAGTGTGACTTCTGTAGATTGGTTCTGCCTACTGTGACAGGTAACCTGTTGATGTTCTGCGGAGTTTCAACTGATGACCAGGGGTTAAATGAGGAGTTACTCAACCGAGATCACAGTACTAAAACGAAGGAAAGTAATGAAGAACTCAGTCGGAGGATTTTGGCTGAACTGTAGTAAGCACTATAAAGCTCCTGCGCGGCGCGCAGGAGCTTTATCTATCTTAAAACAACAATCGAGCACTTTCATTGACCTCAAGAAGGAATTCTGCTAAAATAGCATAGTTATTTAGCTATCAAAAATTCAATTCGGGTCGGTAGCTCAGTTGGTAGAGCGCCTGCCTTTTAAGCAGGATGTCCTGGGTTCGAATCCCAGCCGACCCACCAATTCTTTTTTACTCGAACTTTTCGAGAGCAATGTGCCGAATAAGTCGGTATATTTAACGCCCTCGATTTTTTTATCCTTCACGAAGACCTTCGTAAAGAAGGCCTGGTTAAAGAGCTGCCGGGTTTCCGGCTTGGCTTTCTTGTAGGCAAGAGCACAGTTCTCAGCTACCCTGATAGCTTTTTCAAGAACCGCGGTGTGCTGTTCAAGGTCATTTGACATATTTCCTATTCTGTCATTTACCTTTGCAACCTCGTCAGCAATTCTTTTTTGCTCTTCTTTCAACACATCTACTGGAATGGCTCCGTCATAATAAGCTTGCATGAGCTTCTTTTTCTCTAGGTTGAGCCTTTCCATCCTCTTGATCGCAAATTCTTCTTCCATAGTGTTCTGCCCGTGCTGGGCGACGATCTCTTCATTAAATCCCTCAACTAGTTTTTTAGACCAGGATTTTGGCATTTCAATTCTTTTGTATAGCTCTTCCATTTGAGCTTCCATGTCCTCAACTTGGACATATTTTTCATGGCATTCGATCTTTTCCTTACGATGTTTTTGTTTTTGACCCAGGCAGTAAAAATAGGTGTAAGCATTTTTTGCCATATCAATCGAGAGCCTTGAACCGCAGGTCTCGCAGAACAAAGTGCCTTTGAGATAATGGCCGTAAGCTCTGTTTCTAACTCCGGCAACATTATTAGCTTCAAGGACGCTTTGAACCTGGTTGAAAAGCTTTCTTGTGATTAAGTGTTCCTGAGCGCCTTTGTGGTAAACGCCGTCAAACTTGATCTTTCCGATATAGAAGGGATTGGCGAGCATGTTGTTGACTGTGGAGTGGGCTAGGGCTTCACCTTCCTTGTGTCTGCTTCCAATGCCGTTCTTTAAAAGGAAGTCCCTGATCTGCTGAATGCTGTAGTTTCCCGAGGCATAAAGCTCAAAAGCTTCTTTAATGTACGGAGAGGTCTCGGAATCAATTTCTGTCTTCGCCATCCCCCGGCGGGCATCACCGCCGACTCTCACGTTTTTGTATCCCATAGGAGCCCTGAAAGGCCAGCCGCCTTGTTTCACTTTCTGCTCCATACCTTTCCTGACTTCCATGCCCAGATTCTCAGAATAGAACTCGGCCATGAGCGCATGAATACCTTCGATTAAATGACCGGAGGCAGAATCTTCGATGTTTTCAACAACGGAGACGAGCCCGGCACCGGCGCGTTTGAGAACGGCCTTAATGGTGATGTGGTCTTCCATATTTCGAGCGAGGCGATCAATCTTGTGCACCACTACCGCTTCCACGTCTTTTTCTTTTCTGATGCGCGAGAGCATTTCCTGAAGCTGGGGACGCCGTGAGCTTTTTGCCGACTCTCCGCGGTCCACATATTCATCAATTACGTCCCAGCCCTTTTCCTTAATGTATTTTAGACAGGCTTCCCTTTGACCAGGAATTGAATAGCCTTCTTTGGTCCCCAGCCGTTGAGCCTGCTCTTTAGTTGATACTCTGAGATAGATGATGCATTTCATATTTTTAACCCACCCTGGCGCTCTGTCTGCCGGTTAAATCCCGTTCGTAATTTACCCAAACCATAAGTCTCATTCTTACCAGCTCTTCCCTGACGCCGAAGTTTCCGGCGATCTCGTCAAGCCTAGGTCTGCCTTTGATTATCTTTAAGAAGCGTTCGCTGGGCATGAGCAGGCAGGCGGCGAAAACATTGGCCTGTTTCTCGTGATAGTTGCCAAAGGAGTAAATCCGCTTCTGCATGGCAAGGTGGTTGCCGGCGTGAAAGAGATGGTGGCCGATAGCGTGAGCTATCAGCTCCCGCCTTTCCTTTTCAGACACCCTTTCACTGACGACAATCGAGTTCCCGACATGATATTCCTTAAGCCTGCCCACGAGCCTGTCTGTAACGACATCGAGATCTAGACTTTCCGCAATCTGGTCTAGGTTGTCTCCGTAATCCGCATATATTCTGTTTGCCTTATCGATTATTCTCTTCATTTTTTCTTTTTCTTCCCCTGGTCTTTCTGGCTTTGATCAGCTTCTCGTAAGACCTGATTAGCGACTGTTTCTCCTCGCGGGTCATATTCGGGACTTCCTTGAACATGAGGGTGAAACCCGGGTCATCCAGCCCCAGATCCTGTAGCTTTGATTCAAGGAGAAGGTCTTCCATCTCTTCACTCGTTATATCCAGCGCCTTGGCCCACTTTTCCAGCTTGTCGGGGCCGGGAATGAATTTGCCCAGCTCGGCGTCTGATACATAGGTGTTGGTAGGGTATCCTAGGGTGTTTGCCACCTTTTCCTGAGATAAGCCCTTCTCCAAGCGAATCTGTCTTAATTTGTCTCCGAATGCCATATTGCCCTAACGTATCGTTACTATTAATAGAAACTACTATAAATCAAGAAAAACAATGAATCAATAGTTTTTTATCCACGGTTCTGTGGATAACTTCCTTATTGACACTAACGTAATACTACATTATCATTGACTTTAAATGAGAGCGGGAAGCTTGAGCGGGCACTTAAGACCCGTTTCTTTTTCCCCTCACATCAACGTAATTATACGTTGTGAGATATTAATTAAGCAGGGCTACGAGGCAGACATGTACGAAATCTTCCCAAAGAAAATTGATCCGGAGAAAGCGGAGCTTGAATTTAAGATGATGATCAGGGCTTTCCTGGACGTTGCCCGGGAAGAGCTCGCGCGTGAAAAGCAACTGCTAAAACCGGCAGACAGAGCGCCGCGACCCACCCATTAGGTCTTACATTGCTACTTACAGTTGCTATAAGAGCTAAATAAAAGACTTTAAACCTTGAAAACATTAAACCCACCAGGGAAATTAACTGGATTTGCGGGGAATTTATCCCACTTAAATCCAGCGCCGTCTGTCTTCGTTTAACGACCAAACGAAGCCCGACTTCCCGCCCCTCGACACAAGGTTTCCCTCGTTCCTTCGTCTCGTCGGCGAGGCGCGGGAAGTCTGGCTTATCAGCCAGACGGCGCTTCCTTCGGTCGCTTAATTTCCCTGGTGTTTAAAACCTTGAAAGGCAAAAGATGAAAACAGCAAGAAAAAACAAAATCATAAAACCAATGAGGCTGACGGAGCGAGATGTCAGGATCGTCCTCAGTGTTTATGAGAACCGGTTTCTAAGACGAGATCAGATTCAGCGCATCTACTTTCCAGACGCTTCCCTCATTGCTTGCAACATGAGGCTCAAGAAGCTCGCCGAGCATAAATTCTTGGATAGGTTGCATCGTCCGGCAACGTCGGTCATGGCTCAGGCAGTTTACGCCCTCGAAAAAAGAGGGGCCGACATTGTGGCCTCTACCCTCCAAATAGATCGCCACAAAGTCAAATGGAGCCGGGCACAAAACAATGTCGAGTGGCTGTTCATGGATCACACGCTTGGGATTTCGGAATTCAAGGTTTGTCTCGATGTTGCGCTCGCCAGTAGGCCAGAAGAGGTCCTGTTCTACCAGCACGGCGACAAATCGCACCTGCGCCGAATTTCCGTGACGGGAGCCAAGAAGAAATACTTTGTCGTAGCTCCCGATGCCTTCTTTGGCATCAAAAGCGGCAGAGGCAAGCACATCTTTTTTCTGGAAGTGGATATGGGGACGGAAACGCTGGCCCGTTTCGCCGAGAAAGTGACCGCTTACAAGAGATATTGGAAGTCTGGCCAGTACAAACAGGAATACGGATTTAATCACTTTCGAGTTATTACAGTAGCCGAAAGTGAAAGACGCCTTGCCAATTTAATCAAGGCGACAGGGAAAGCGGGGGGCAGGCAGATGTTTCTGTTTACGACATTCTCAGCTATTCATGGTTCAAGCCCCTTCGGAAGCATTTGGCTTTCTCCCTTCATAGATTTACCAACCTCATTGTTGGAATAGCCCTTCGGGGCAAGAGCCTTCGGAGTATGGTCCCACAAGGACGAGGCTCAATTTCTGAAAACTTACCAAGTACCTTAACAAATCGGTAGGTATTGCCCTTCACCGGCTTCAAGAAGGTCCGGCTCAGGCTGCGGGTGAGCGTCCCTGAGTCGGGCTGAAGGCTCAAAGCATCATTCCCCGTGTATTTTCCCTTGGTTTACATGCCCATCAATCGTGCGTGGTTATAAAGACTTGCGCACATTAAAAAAGAGGAGGAGTAAATGGCAACCATGACCACCACATTAAACGAGAGGATATTTCAAAAGCTTGAGCATGTCCTGGGAGACCTGGACAAGCTGCCGGAGTATCAGAAGCTAAAGGCTTCAAGCTTCATGGACTTGAATGTTGACAAGCTCAGCGGAGACGGAGAGGAAATCAGAATCGCTCTCAGTCATTACTTCAAACAAGGCGGCGATATGATCCCAGACCCAGACATGGAAATGATGGTATTTCCCGATCTGGAAATGGTCGAGCCGCTGACCTACCAAGATAGTTACGTCTACCGCGAAGTCTTTCCCGACTCCGGCGGGATCGATCTGAAAGCCAGGAAGGACTTAAGCGTCTTTCTAAACCAGTGGCTTTCAAACATCATTGACGAAGGTTATATGAAAGTTGGAGGTAATGGTCATGCAGTTTGAGTTCTTGAAAGTCAAAGAGGCAATGACAGCAGAACCGATCAACTCCCCCGAGGACGTGGCTCGCTTCGTGGTAGAAAACCTGGAAGAGGAAGCCTTGATCGATCGGGAATGTTTTTGGATTCTGCACTTGAACGCCAGAAACCGAGTGATCGAGAAAGAACTGGCGGCAATCGGTTGCGTCAACTCCTGTATCGTTCGACCGGCGGATGTCATGAGGAAGGCAGTGATAAACGGCACAGTGGCGATCATTGCCGTTCATAATCATCCTTCCGGTCAAGCGGAACCGAGCAATGAGGATCGTGGGTTAACCGAACGCTTAAGGCAATCATCTGAAATCTTGGGCATACAGCTTCTAGATTCGGTTGTCATAGCGGCTCATGGCAAGGTGGAGAGCATCATGCGCTCATAGCGCAAACACGGCACAGTTTCCCGAAAAGGACTGTGCCGTTCTTCGTAGACTTGTTAAGTTTGGTAGCTCATTAGTTGTTGACATAAGGTTTATGTAGGTAGATAATTTATTGTAGTTTAACGGGCGAGGGAGGGAATGCTTGAAGGAAATGCTTTGATTCGAAAGAACATGTCAAGAAAACCTAATATAATGACAAGTCAGGGTTTTACACTTATAGAAATTGTAGTTGTGATGGCTATTATTGCTGCTTTGGCGGCTTTGGTTGTGGGCGCAATTAGTATTGCTAGAAGAACAGCCATAGAGACCGTTCATAGATCCAACGCAAGAACTATCAAAGCTGGAATAGAAGCCTACTATGGAAGATATAAATCTTATCCCCCAACTACCGTAGGGATGCCTGGTAACAGCATCTCCTTTGCTACCATCGCTGATAATGGAGCAGGCCATTTAAATGTTCAACTTTCATCAACGCCTGAGTGTCATGATCCTGGCGGTTGGGGGAATGGGGGCGGTCAGGTATGGATCAGTGCAGATAGCACACAGTATGATATAGTCCCTTACGATGCCTCATGTTTTAACGAAGATCGGGGAAGTAACTTGACTCAATAAACGAAGTTTACTTACTACTTGTCTTGTAATCCTTGATGGCCTGCGCCACCTTGCCGTCATTTTGAATATTCTCCCAGAAAAGTACTTGCTGCCTTGAGATGTTCATTTCATCAGCCGGCGCATGAAGTTCTTTCCCGAGTTTTACGAGCGTGAGGTTTGATTGGTCGGCACTCTTGTTATCTTTCGGCTGGACCTTATCCTGAGTCTGAAGATAATAAATATCATTCAGCCTTACATAGTTCCCCCCGTCATCTGTTAACTTTCCGAAATATACTTGCCCGTTTGTTAAGAATACCCCCTGATATTTGTTTTTGTCAGGCTGTTCCGCTGCCGTTTTCTGGTTGCTTGGATTTGCTCCTGTCTTGTTTAATACTAAATAGCCAAGCGCTCCAATTACAGTTACTATAAGGACGACAATTGCCAGCTTATGTGCTTTTGATGCCCTCGGTCCTTCATCTTTCATAAACCCCTCATATTTTTAAACAATACTGCTTTTAAATATATCAACTATATGATATAGATCAACAATTATTGTTGACACATATTATCCTTAAGGTAAAATTAATGGCAGATGTATACAGCAAGGTCAACCTTTATCAAGCTATTTATTCTACTGGCTGTTTTAATAATAGGCGGGTTCTTACTTGTTTATGAGCTAACCATTTATGAAGTAAATCAGAAGTACAAAAACCGGCAAAGCTCAGGCGGCAGCGTTCCTGTCTCAACCTCCTCTGACCTCTCCAAAGATTACGTTTCTTTAAAATCAGATGAAGCCAACCCCCAATCCGGCGGAATAAATCTCTCGGGCAATATTTCGGCTAACAGCGTCCAGGGCTCAACCATTACCTCAACTGTTCAGGACGGAACATCGCCTTTGAATGTTGCATCATCTACTTTAGTAAAAAATCTAAATGCTGACATGGTGGATGGGAAGCACGCCTCAGATTTTCAGGGAGCGTTGTCAAGCGGAACGAATAGCCAATACCTTCGGGGCGATAAAACTTGGCAGACACTGAACAAATCGGCGGTTGGCCTCTCAAATGTCGAAAACACCGCTCTTTCGGCTTGGCAAGGCTCGGGCGCTGTCGCGATTCTCGGAACTGTCACTTCTGGCACTTGGAGTGCGGGTTCAATAAATGCGGCAGGTTCCATTACCGGTACAGCTCTCCAAGGCACATCTCTAAATCTTGGTTCAGGCACTATCACATCCGGCGCCATAAACGGGCAGACCATTTCATCAAGCGCTAACTTTACAGGAACGATTACTGCTGCTTCAACTATTTCAACGCCTAACGTGAGGGTTGCATTATACCCAAATGATGATACTAATCCCGATCTAGTCAATGCTGGCGGATATCAACCGGCTCAGTCGGGCGCAGCAAACTTTGGTAGCGGAATAACTGAGGGAACAGTTTTATATAACAACCGCCAAACCAAGATAAGAGAGAATGGGTACATTGAGAACTTCAAGATGTACTTTACATCGAAGCCAGCTGCTTTGACCGCTTTCTATTTTCAAGTCTGGAGAAAGGGTGACTCTGAAACCGCGTGGAATCAAGTCTACAGTGAAAACGTGCTTTCAAAAATCAGTGGTGGTTCAATCAATACAATTACTCTTACGTCTCCGGCACTTGTCCACGAAGGCGATTACGTTGCCGTAAGATGGACAGCGAGTTCTGATCCGGGCAACTTCATGTTTAATGCCATTAGCAGCGTCGCAGGAAGCACCTATACTATAAGCGGCTCAGTTCCCGGTTCCACATCTTACGACTTCACAACCGGTACATCCGGCACTGATTATGCTCCAATAAATGTATTTATGCAGGCACCCATGTTTGTCACTATCGGTGATTCAATCGTAGGCGGTGCCCAAGACTGGGTTTCTCTCATTGACGATCCGTCAAAAACAAAGCCTATATATATAAGAGAATCAACGATAGCATTCCAGCTTGGAAAGTCTTTAGGATGGAGCTATCAAAACATGGGAATAGGGGGGCAAAAGATAGCAGCAATAGACACTCGTTTCACTGACGACGTAGTTAATCTCAAGCCAAAGTTTGTGGTGATAAATGGAGGAATTAATGATGCCCTGCATGATCCGGAAAACATCACTGCATTTACTAACAGTTGGACAAGTATCCTTGATAAGGCCGTAAATAATAACATTACACCAGTAGTAATCAGGATACTCCCCTGCCAAGAGATCACATGCAGCAATGCCGTGATGCAAATAGTGGATAATTACAATAACGCACTAACAGCGTTATTGGCTTCATATCCCACAGCTATTGTTGTTGATGGAGCAAATGCTTTAGGCAAATATCGATCGAGTGGACCTTCTGGCAACTTGTGGGATTTGCGTACAGAACTAACATCGGATGGAATTCACTATACCTATGCGGGGAAAGGCGTAATTGCAAAGCTAGTAGTGGATGCTTTACCAACTAAGCTAGCTGTCAAAGGGCATCTAGAAACGGGTGACATTTTAGTTAATGGTAGGCTAGAACTATTTGGAGGAACCGGAACGAGATACATAGAACCGCAAAGAAATACAAGCTATGAACAAAACGGTGCTAATCTTGCAGTAAAAGCAGGTTCGCCAAGCGGATCTCAACTGTCGTCGGATAAAAATGGCGGGAACTTATACTTAAGCGGAGGGAATTCTACGGGAACAGGCAGCTCTAATATATATCTTCAAACTACTGATGCCGGTGTTTCCGGTACGGCTGAAAATAATCCTACTACAAAGATGACAATATTAGGCAATGGCAATGTAGGCGTAGGTACCGTAACTCCGAATAATTTAATTCAGGTGGCGGGCCTCATAAATTTCGATAATCCTGTAACTGGCACTTTCCTTGGTTATCAAGCTGGGGCATTGAATACCACCGGTTACAATGACACGGCTGTGGGCTCTAACGCTCTTCAGAATAATACAACCGGTTACGACAATTCCGGGCTTGGCTTTGGTGCGCTTCGAAATAACACAACAGGGTACAAGAATACTGCAAATGGAGCCAGTTCTCTCACTGCGAACATTTCGGGCTACCAAAATACAGCAAATGGTTTTCAGTCTCTTAACGCAAATACCATTGGATATAAAAATGCAGCCAATGGTACAAATTCACTTTTTAGCAACACTGTAGGATATCAAAATACTGCTGATGGAATGAATGCGCTCTTTGCCAACACCACGGGTTACGACAATGTTGCATTAGGTTATCAGGCCGGAGTATGGAATCAAACAGGCACCGGAAATGTCTTTATTGGCGCTAACGCCGGAGCAAACGAAATGGGTAGCAACAAGCTATATATTTCGAATTCAAATACTGCGACACCTTTAATTTATGGCGACTTCTCAACTAGTCAACTAACATTTAACGGCTCTATCACAGTAACCACTGCCGCAGTTTTTCAAGGGACGCTTTCAGTCACTGGTGCGGCGACATTCAACGGCCATATTATTACGGGCAACTCAAGTGGTTCGACGACCATTGTCGTCGGTGCGAATGCAGGTACGGGAGCAACAGCCTCAATTACCGGCAATGATACTTCGGGGACTATCACAGTAACGACGGGGACCGGACCAGCTGCGGGGGTTTTGGCAACTGTGACTTTTGCCGGAGCTTATGTTTCTGCTCCTAACGTGATCCTCGCTCCAAAATGGAATGGCTCAACCAGTAATGGTGCGACCCTGCAATACTCCACAAATCCTTCTACCATAAGCTTCACTTTGAATAGCAACAATGCCCCCGCCGCCTCAACCGCCTACACCTACAGCTACATGATTATGCAGTAGTATCGCTCTTGAGCCTTGCCAACAGTGCAGAATATAATTAACAGCATGCATTCCTCTCTTAAGCTCGGCATGACCTACGACAGCTCCGGCGAAAATCTTGCCGGTTTTTATTTACCTTCCGAAGACCGCTCAACTCACGTCTACGTACTTGGCAGCTCCGGTGTCGGCAAATCAAAAGGACTTGCTACCTGGATCTTGGATGACATCATGAAGGGGAACGGATGCGGGGTTATCGATCCCCACGGCGACCTTATTGATGACATAGTAGGAAATCTTGATGGTTTCGGTAATGTCATTCTTGTGGAGATGACTGACCCGGAAAACATCATTGGTTTCAACCCCCTCGAACAACAGGAAGGCATTGATCCTTATACTCAAACCCTTGAACTGGTCGAGGTATTCAGAAAGATTTGGAACTTGTCTGATGATAAGACGCCCAGACTGATCGAAATACTGAGGAATGCCGTTCTCACTCTCATTGAAGCGGGCGGGACGATGCTCGATATCGAACCGCTTCTTACCAATGAAGATTTCCGCCAAGAAAAGATGAAATACGTGACCTATGAAGCGGTTGACTCTTTCTGGCGAAATAGATTTGAGAAATGGGACGAGAAAGAACGGATTTCAAATATCGAATCCACACTCAACAAGGTTTCCTCTTTTACATCTGATCCAAGAATCCGGCTGATGTTATCGGCCAAGAAATCAACCATTGATTTTAGGCAGATCATGGATGATGAGAAAGTCGTTCTCATCAATTTGGCAAAAGGGGTGCTACGGACAAATAGCTTCCTGTTGGGGGCACTATTTGTTGCCAAGATACAAATGGCGGCCATGTCGAGAGTTGACCTGCCACCCTCGGAAAGAAAGCCTTTCTATTTCTATGTAGACGAGTTTCAAAACTATGCCACCTTGTCTTTTGCCGAGATCATGAGTGAGGCTAGAAAATACGGGCTATCGCTCATCCTCGCCCATCAAAGCCTGGTTCAGTTAGATCAACACCTGCGAGACATCATCCTCGGCAATGCCAAGAATTTCGTTGTTTATAGATGCGACAGACAGGACGCTGAACTGGTTATCAAATACATCAAGGATTACGACCCGTATGACTGGAAATCCAGATCAGATAGTTCGACGAAGTACTTTACGAAAGACGAACAAAGAGAAAACGCCATCAGCGAACTCGTCAGCCTTGAGACCCAGGTTGCGGTTCTAAAAACCAAGGGCAAAGAACCATGGATGTTTAGAACATATGACCTGCCTGAGAGTGAGAGATTGGAAGAAAACAAGGCGAGGCTCAGATCAGCAAACAGAGCTTCCGGCAAAACTCTCAGTTTGGAAGCGCTGGACGTGGCCGTGACATTTCCTAAAGACCCTTCCACAGAAACACAAGAGCCTACCAGCTTCGTCGATTAAATCGGCCCCAGCTGGCCGCTGGATTCCTTGATCCTGTCTGTAGAATCCATATCCAGTTTATCCATCAGTGTTTTTGCCGCCTCTTTGGCGCAATCAATGGTTACAGAACCAAAACCGATTAGCCGGTTGTGATCCTGAACGAAAATGACATTTGTTATCTTGAATAAGATCGGACCGAAGTAAGGCACCTGATAAAACAGGCTGTTCTTTCTATAAAGGATATAGTGTAGAGAAAGATCGGTGCCGGTCGGTTCATATGTTATATAGCAAGAGTAGACCGAGCTGAACTGAATCTTGATCGCAGGCTGCCCCTGGCCCCTCAGGCCGAAATTCATCCTTTCTTTTTGAAAGATCGTCTTTCTGCCCGCAAATTCCTCGTCTGCCAGGGCTAGATAGTCCTCACCGGCTTGCGCGTGGCCAGGGAGATACGTTCCCCAACGCTGGATAACGTTTTCTTCTACCGGCCTTCCTGATAGATTAAGGACACGATAGATGGAAAGAGCGACAACCGCTATGAAAAAGAAGAAAAAGCCCCAAAATATGAGGCCAAAGATGGCCAGAATTCCGTTCAAGAAAGCTCCTTTTGCAAGCAGTGAACCAAGATAGTCATTTTTGACTCATCAGCCGGAGAATTTATCAGTAACATGCTTTTTTGTCAAAGCCAGCCATTAGTTGCCGGAGTAAATGTTGTCGGCCAGGGAAGAAAATGCAGTACCAATGGCGCTCCTGATTTTGAAACGGAGATAGTGTGAGTTATTTGGAACAATTTATTTTCACGACCATCTTTGCAGCAATTGTTGGCCTAGTTGTTTGGTACGTTCAGACGAGAATAGAGCGTATTCATCGCGCGGAAGAAAGACTGCGAGATGAGAGACGAAACATCTACATGACAACACTCGAACCATTCATTCGAACTTTTGCTGGGATTAAAGATCCCAAGGAGGCTGCTAAGGCCCAAAAACAATTGATCTCATTTGATTACAAAAGAGCTGCGTTTGAGCTCAATCTAATCGGTTCTGATGGTGTTGTTCATTCTTTTAATGATCTTATGCAATACATATACAAGGACAAGGGCGATTCAAGTGAGAATGTTGATTCAAAGAAAATGATGAAGTTATGGGGAGAACTTCTATTGGAAATACGTCGCAGTGTCGGTGATCCGAAAACGAAACTAAAAGCCGTTGATATGTTAAGGGCACAAATCAATGATATTGATAAGTTCCTCCAAGAATAATGAAGAAATTGAGTCTCAGAAACAATCTCGTTCGATTAAATCTAAAGCTGATTGATAGAATAGACCGGGTGAAGTTCATTCCACCCGTGCTCCGCGTCCAGGACATAATCTCCCGTGACGCTTACCTTTTCACCGACGACAGGAATATGAACCGGATAAGTGAAATTTTCACAGGCTGATTCCGCGTCTTGTTGCGTCACCTTATTCTGACAAACCGGTTCTAAAACCAGGTCACCTTTTTGATCCGATATGTTCTTTTGATTCAGCATACCGGAGAACTGGCTATCTAAGGCTATGAGGATGTGATAGTCGCCATCCTTCTCTTTTCTGATAGCCGTAATTGTGCCCGTGACTGTTTTGCAATCCTCAATTCTATGAAGCCGCTTGGGATTATAGACGTGATCCCAAAGGGTTTCATCGCAAGCAGCTGTGCTAGGTGATGTATCTTTTGTCGGGCTGGATGATGTCGAAACAGCGCTTATTGTAGCGCTTGATGTTTGAAGGCCAGATGATGAATTTTGAGCAGTCTCGGTGCATCCCAGCAGCGCGAAGCAGAGTAGCAATATTATGGCTACTCCGCACGCTCTTACTTGTACCATTGGGCTACGCCACCATGATGTGAACATGCCCCCTGATGATTTGCCGCATATGAATATGTGCCATCATTGCAAAGGGCTGTAGCTCCTGCCGGATGGTCTGGTTGTGGTGCGGGGGCGGGAGCGGGTGTCGGCGCAGGCTGCGGTGCGGGAGCAGCGGTCGGTTCTTTGGTCCCGACCGACGTAATTTGGGTAACAGGCTGAACAGTGACAACTTCTGAAACTAATTCTTTGCCTGTCTGTTTACCATCAGTTAATGTGACCTTGAAAGTATGTTCCTTGGTCCCGTTCTGACCCGCTTGCTTGAGTTTCGTCTGCCCTTTTTCTAAAGTCGGGTCATCCTCATTCTGGTACTGGAAAGCAACAGCAACATTTTCTTTAACTTGTTTAGTCTCAATGTTTTGAGTGGAAGTTTGGACAGACCCACCGGAGTTTGATACCACTTGTTGTTCTTTCGCTGGCGCAATAGCTCCAGCAATAATCAAAGAAGTTATCGTAGCAGCGCCAAGGAAAATGCCGATCTGTTTTCTGGAGAGATTTCGCTTAATTAAGCGCGAGAATAAATCAGGTTTGGCCAAGCCAAAAATGAGGCCGCCGAGAAAAATAACAAATAAGAATGCAAAGAAAGTAAACATTTAGAACTCCCCTTAGCTGGTGACCTTTATTCCCCGTGGGAGTGCTATTCTACTCTGAGAAGGAGGAAAAATAAAGAGGATTTCAGGCAAAAATACTACTTTTCGTCAATAACAATACAACCAAAGTTGTATTGTTTTTTAGTTACATCCGGTATAAATTTCGGATCACCCATTGTCACTGTTTCTCACAGTAAGAGCCCGCTTTTCAATTGAAGGGCGGGCTCTCATTTGAACGATCATCCGTTTGCAGCTTAAAGCAGCCGTATATTAGCTTGACATAAGCTTGTTTCATAACATCTTTTTTTACACTCTTAGCAAGACCGAGGATAACATGAACGCAAAGGAATTCATTGAGATATATCTGATGGATGGTATCGGAGCAATCCAGGGAACTGGTCGTCACGACCATTATTATTTGTCGTTCGGTCTGATTACACAGGGTATCGAATTCCTAGGCGCATGTCTCGATAATGGTGATTACTTGTTGCAAGGAAGAAGCAGGGCAAGGTTTGAAAAAGCGATCACGGAACTGTTTCCAAGGGACTATCATAAATATGTGGGGAAAGGTTGTGCATATGATTTATACGCAAACCTGAGATGTGGGCTTCTGCACGTCGTGCTGCCTGGACATGACGTTGAACTTATTCAACAAGCAGAAGTCAGTGCTTTTGGAGGCGACAATCTTGATATCGTCGAGGTAAGGGGCAAGAAACGTCTGATTCTCGTTGCGCAAGCATTCTATAACGATTTTAAAGATGCTTGTGAGGAAGTTAGAAAAAGAATAGGAAATAAGGAAATTTCTGACAAGAAGGTTTACAACCCGACACTTGAAACGGAACCTTAGAACGATCGAGCTATAAAAAAATTAGGCTGAAAGCTTTTTTAGATGCCTGTTCAGCCTGCCTATATGATAGATGTCATTTTTGTAGTCGTGTGAATTGAGTCGTAGTCGGTCTACCAACGATCGATCATCAAAAATGCCTGCTATTAAGGCATTTTTTGTTTTCAAATATCGTAAACCCCCGACAGGACTCGAACCTCCAAGCACAATTTACCTGCAAAGTGGCTCTTTTTTCAAAATCTCCGGTTTCGCCTTAGAATTCTGTCGCTATTCCTATATTTTTAGATTGATCGATCTATTTTAATAGGAACACCCTCTTTGCATTTTTCCACAGAAAAAACCCTTGCGGTAGTTTCCTTAATCTGTCTTAATGGTTACCAGAAAGTAATAATATATGCTTACTAACGTGTTATGAAAAAGACAGCTTTATCTACAAAAGAACTAAATATTCTGGAAGACGTCATTACCAGCTACGGATACGTGGTTAGTTTTGATGATCTTGCAACCCTGCTCAGGGGCTATTCGCACGATGCTTTAAAACAGCAGATCAGCTCCCTATCGAGTCGCGGTTGGCTGATAAGGATTAAGAGGGGTTTTTATGCTGTTGCCAATCTGGAATCACATAATTTTTCTAATATATCGCCCCTGGTCATTTCTCGGGTTCTAGTACCTGATTCCTACGTTTCATTCGAATTCGCACTGAATTATCACGGCTTCTTCGATCAGCTTTTCAACACGGTTTCGGCTGTCACTACTTCAAGGACGAAGACCTTTCATTTCCAAGATCTTGAATACCGATATGTCAAATCCAAGTCCGAAATGATGAAGGGCTTTAAGGAGATCACGATTGAGGGGCAGCACGGGCGAGTAGCTGAACTTGAAAAAGCATTGCTCGATTTCCTTCATTTCCGAAGAGATAGCTACACTGTCGATCTCTTAATCGAGAAGCTGAAAGAAACCAAAAATGAAATCGACGTTTTTAAAATGACCGATCTTGCAAGTGCCTATCCCATAACGCTAAGGCGGCGTCTGGGATTCCTCTTTGATCTTGCGGGGATCGATTCCGGGAGGCTTCACCAGAATCTCAAAGGAACGCCCGGGTTTGCCAAGCTAACCAAGAAAGCAAATCTATTTAATGCCAAGTGGAGGCTCTACTATGAAGATCGATTTACTAAGTAGAGCCCAGCTTTCCATTATTAACAAGAACAGCTTTCGCTATCCTTTGGCTATTGCCGAGAAAGACTATTTCCTGGCAGTTGTCTTACAAATTATCTACAGCTCAAAACTGAAAAGTTCGCTGGTTTTCAAAGGCGGAACCGCGATTCATCACATTTATCTCGACCAGCTGAGGTTTTCTGAAGACCTGGATTTTCAGACCACCGGCAAGATTACAGAAGATGACCTAAGAGATGTATTTGAGCCTTATGATTTTCTGGAGATCTTAAAAAGCTATCAGTCTGATTTTACTCTCAAGATTCAAAGGTTGAAGTTCACAGGTCCTTTGGAACAGCCAAACTCCATCAAGCTCGATGTCGATCTGACGCAGGAGCTGATCCTTCCGGCGGAGAGGGCAGAGTATAAAAACGTTTATGGGGTGCCAGTAACCGTTTCTGCTATGGCGGCCAAAGAAATCTGCGCCGAGAAAGTCAGAGCCGTGAATGAGAGAGCCAGATACCGAGATTTCTATGATCTAGCCATGGTGATGAAATCCAATAGCTTTGTTCCTAAGGAAATTTTAGAAGTTCTGAAAAAGAAGGAGCTGAGAAAACCGCTCAGCAAAGATTCTGTACTGGAAAATCTTGAGATTGCCGAAGAAGCAAAAATGTCGGGGGCCGAGAGCCTGTATTATAAGGAAGAGATTAGCGAAGCAGATATGAAGAAGAGTTTACGGGGAATTCTGTCTTTGCTTTAGGCGACTCTGGAACTAATACTTTTTTGTACTGATCAGTACATTTTTATATGAATAAACATATCTCAAAAAGAGCGTGTTTACGCCGTTTTTGAGATAACACAGAGAGTGTGCCCGAAATCGGTCCAATCCGGGGCTATTAGTATGATTTTGAGCCAATCAGTAGTTTTTAGGCTAATAGCAGGTTTTTACGGTTTAAGCCACGAGTTCTCTTACAGCTTTTTCAAGCTTATTTAGGAAATACAAGTTCGAATAGTTGCCGATTGCGTCCACCAAAAAAATGAATCCGCGGAAGTGGATTTTATTTTTTTGGTAGAGTGCCGAGTGAGAACCCAGTTAAGCCGAATGCGGCGGGCCGCTTCGAATCCCAGCCGACCCACCAAAAAATAATCTCTCATGAAAATGGGTTTTTTATTTTCTGAAGCGCTTCGAAAGTTTGACTATTATTGTTATGTTTTGTAGACTGAAGGCATGAAAAATAATAAGTGTTTTTGTATAGCTCCGCTTCCTGCATGGATCCTCATTGGTGACAGTATAGTAAACTGGACATCCCTTCTTTCTGTTCCATTAATTATTATTTTAGTTGTCGTCATTTTCTTACGAAGAAAAAATAAGCAAAAGATTCTAACAAAAGGGTTTATTATTCTTCTAGTACTGGCCTTTCTATTATTTGTTTTATTGCTGGGTCGTTTCTTCTTGGCAGAAAGTTATATGCAATTTATTGATTATCATTTTGTTAGCAAATATCAAACAGGTACATTCCCCGATTCTCAGGGGATAGTACCGTTATCTACTGGCTGCGGGAATTAGCTACTTAGAGATTTTGCCCTTTAGGAAATCGGCGACAAAGAGGAAGCCTATAGGCGCTACTATCCAAATAAGTTTAATTTGGTCTATTTTTGCTAGAATATTTGAGCTTGCTAGAAGATTTGCTTTTTCGCTTGGCTCAAGGAAGCTAAGCACGGCAGTTGCTATGAAACCGGCTGCTAGAAAGCCGTAGATAAAATTCACAATCATTGATGAGTCGTCTCCACCTTTACCACCAAGTTCCGTTTTTGCATTCAGCACAATTATTATTGCGAAGAAAAGTGCGACTTTGACCAAGAATAGTGAGAAGTTCTCCGTATGTGAGAAACTTTTTGCGTATCCAAAGACGAGAGCTCCCAGTTCTGTGGCTACGACATAGCCCATGAAAGAACCAAGCAAGATATTTAAAGATTTGCCACGACCCAGAAGTGCGCCGAAGCCAGCCATTATGGCAAAGCCAACTATTACGAACAAGTCCCATGAAAGTGTCATTTTTACTTACCCTCGTTAGATGACTTAATTATAGATATAATGGATATGCTGTGTAAAGAGTATTATTTTCTACTTTTTTAAAAAAGTAGAGCAAAAATCGCGGCTTAGGCGGATTCTCAAAGTGTCGTTCAAACTTTCTCTCAAATTTAAAAAAGGACAACAAGCCGATTCCGGAAGCCCTTTTTTAAAAGTTCGTTCAAGTTCTCACTTTCTTTTCGAACCGATAGCCGCACTCGATTGCTTTGAAAAAATCATGCAGGGTTAGAGGAGGTGTGATAGAATATAAAACATGAATATTTTTCAAGCTGCGATTTTGGGTATAGTTCAGGGGGTGACAGAGGTCTTGCCAATCTCATCATCGGGTCATTTGGTGCTTTTCCCCTGGCTTTTCAAGTTCCCCGATCCGGGACTGGCTTTTGACGTGGCGCTTCACATGGGTACCTTAATCGCAATCATCGCTTTTTTCAGAGATGATTGGCTGGAGATTATAAAGGGATTTTTCTTGGGTCTAAAAAAGTTGAAATTCCAAACTGCTAAAGAAAAGCTTTCCATCCTGATTATCCTGGCGACGATCCCCGGAGCGATTCTCGGATTTGTTCTGGATAAGATGGCAGAAAATGCATTTAGAAATCCGCTTCTAATTGCGGCTACAACACTCATTTTCGCCTTTGTTCTTATCTTAGCTGAAAAGAATGTTGGTAAGAAAAAGATTGAAGAGGAAACCTCAAAAAGTGCCTTACTTACAGGTCTAGCTCAGGCAGTGGCCATAATTCCCGGAGTTTCCCGCTCCGGTGTCACTATCTCGGCCGGCATGTTCCAGGGTTTTACCCGGGAAGCGGCAGCTAAGTTCTCGTTTCTGGTCTCAGCACCGATAATTTTGGGTGCGGGACTCGTAGAAGTCAGGAAAATCCCAATAGCAGAATATTCAACGCTCGTGTTTTGGACAGGATTAATCTCTGCCATTATTGCCAGCTTTCTGACTGTCAGGTTTCTCATGAATTTTGTGAAGAGCCATAAACTTAACATCTTCGCTTATTACCGCATTGGTTTAACGGTCGTAATATTAATCGCTTACTATTTAACAAGATAATATGTTCACAGGAATTATTGAAACATTAGCACAAATTGTAATATCCATGATTTCCACCCTTGGTTATTTTGGTGTTTTTATAGCGATGGCTATCGAGTCAGCATGTATACCGTTACCCTCTGAAATCATCATGCCGTTTGCCGGTTTTCTAGTTTTCAAGGGAGAGTTTAATTTTTGGTTTGTGGCAATAGTCGGGGCACTCGGCAACTTGGCTGGATCGTTAGTCGCATATTATGTAGGTAAGTGGGGTGGTCTTCCTCTGGTTGAGAAGTATGGTAAATATGTTCTCATCTCTCATCACGATATAAAAACCGCTCATAAATGGTTTGAGAAGCATGGAAAAAGCACGGTATTTTTTACCCGCATGATGCCCGTGGTCAGAACATTTATTTCGTTGCCCGCAGGTATAAGCGAGATGGACGTCAAAACATTTAGCATTTACACATTTTTGGGTGCACTGCCCTGGACCATCGCTCTGACATATTTCGGAATGAAACTTGGTGAGAACTGGCATACACTTGGTGGATATTTTCATAAAGCAGATTTAGTAATTGGGCTAGTGATAATCGTCGCAGTTGTGTGGTACGTTAGACGGCACATCAAGAATCTAAAGAAGGAAACTGCATGATTGAAAGAAATACTTTGGGCAACGGTTTAAGGATTATGGCCCAGAAAAAAAAAGATAGTTTAGCTACAAGTGTTCTTGTGCTGGTAAAAACAGGGTCTAGAAACGAACCGCTAAAGTTACATGGTATTTCTCATTTCCTTGAGCATATGTGTTTTAAGGGTACTAAAAAACGTCCGACATTTCAGGATATTGCCAAAGAAATAGATTCAATGGGCGCATTTAACAATGCCTTTACAGGAAAGGAATATACCGGCTATTACATCAAGGCTGACAACAGCCATTTCGAAAAATGCTTGGATATACTTTCGGATATTACTTTTAATTCTGAATTTGATGAAAAAGAAATTGAAAAGGAAAAGGGCACCCTTTTAGAAGAAATCAATATGTATGAAGATGATCCATCTACGGACGTTTACATGCTGTTTGATAATATTATCGATAAGAATGCTTTGGTTGCTCAGAGCTCTCTGGGTGAGAAGGAACCAATTAAATCACTGAGTAGATCAATACTCAAAAACTATCGGGATAGTTACTATAAAGCCGGTAACTCAATAGTCTCATGTGTCGGTAATCTGCCCGATGATTATATCCAGAAAATAGAAAAATATTTTGGTCAGGTTGAAAGCGGAGAAAAGAGCTTTTTGGAAAGTGTTGATAACCCTCTTTATGAAAAAAGAGTTTTTCTAAGAACTAAGAGCACTGAACAGTCGCATGTTATTTTGGGGGTAGAGTAGATCG
>JAKAMH010000073.1 GCA_021813005.1 bacterium | reverse complement strand
TGCGATACAGGATTTTACTTCGGGACACTCGGGGACAATCTTGAAGAGTTTGACGCAGTAAAGCGTCTCGTCCACGGACTTAAGATCTACATGAATCAGACAACAGGCAATTATCTTCTGAATAAAGAGGCGCTGCCGAAGATATTTGCGATGTGGCCTGAGGAGCTCCCCATCCTGTTTCACGCAGAAGGAAAAACATTTGATGACGTACTGGACATCGTCAAGGCATATCCGAGAAAAATCCATCTCTGCCATATGAGTACAACCTATGAACTAAAAAGGGTGATAGAGGCCAAAGAACAAGGGCTGCCAGTGACATGCGGCGTCACGGCCCACCATCTCTTCCTGACAAACAGGGACGTTGTAGGGCTCGGCGCCTTTGGCATGATGAAACCGCCTCTTTCCCAAAAAGAAGACATCGACTTTCTCTGGCAGCATCTCTCGGCCATTGACCTCATAGAGTCGGACCATGCTCCGCATACAAAATCCGAGAAGGAAAAAGCTGCGCCGGGGAGCATACCTCACGGCGTCCCCGGGCTTGAGACAACGCTCCCGCTTCTCACCACTGCCATGTACGAGGGGAAGATAACGCTGAATGAAATAAAGCGTCTTTGTCACGACGGCCCGTCAAAGGTATTTCAGATAGTCCAAGACGAGGGAACGAAAGTAGAAGTTGACATGGATACCACGTATATTGTGCAGAATAAAAATCTCCATACCAAAGCCGGCTGGTCTCCTTTTGCAGGGCGGAGAATGCATGGACAAGTAAAACGAGTTTTCATACGCGGTGAAAAAGTCTACGAAGACGGCAGAGTACTTGTTGCCCCGGGTTTTGGAAAACTCCTATAATAGACATATGGCACTAGATACTGCTCCAAAGGAAAACTCTATACTTCTTCCTGAAACTAGGAATGTAAGAAATCGTATTTCACGTATTAAACCGTATATTGGACGAATGCAAAAACCTGCCGGGAAAGTAGTACGAATTGCGGCACTTCCACTAGTACTTACCGCAACGGACAAATTGCTACCGCATATCCCTGCACCGCACAAGGATATGCCTGTGATAACTGCTACAAATCCTCATGAAGACCCAAGAAATCTCCTTAACCCAAATATCTTTAATAGAACATTTGCAGAAGCGCCTCCTACCTTAGAGAAAGAGGAGACAACACCGACACTAAGCCCCACAGAGGAAGCGACTGAGAAAATAAGCAAGATAGAGCAAATTAAAAATGAATTAAAAGAAAAATGTGACATTACTTTAAGCAGTGATAGTAACATTCTGCATAGTGTTCTTAATCAGGTACAGATGTATCCGCCTGCACAGCGGCAGGAAATGACAGCTGCCGAATGGGATATTCAGATGGCACAAGAGGTGAAGGCTGTATTTGATTACCTGCCATCTATTCTTACTGATCCCCAAGGATCAGAGCATCAGGTCACTATCATCGCCACCAAATTGCCCAGAGCAGATCAGGCTTTTACAACAGATGACATCGGGAAGGATTTGACTGTCATTGTGATAAATACCAACAAGTTCGCGGCTGGGCAGGATCCATCCACCCATCTAAATACATCGCTTCTTCAGACACTGGGTCATGAGATGACGCATATCCATAAAGCATCTCTCACGCAACTTGAAAAAGATATTGAACAGGAATATAGCGGCATCACCGTGAGTGAGGGACTTAGAAACGATATCAATGCGACAACAAATTTTGACCCAAACAGTACGACCACGCTAACCGACGCACAGAAAGAACAACTTGTGAAAGAAACATCTCTCTTGCACGCAGAGACAGACTCACTTGGTCCAATGCTTGTCGAGTATGCTCTCGGGGGAGAGAAGTACTTCAGAAAGCAACTTGCCGGTATTCTCCCACCTGAACGTATCGATCACTTCTGGGAAATCCTCCAAAAAGACGTATTCTCCTCGCAGCAATAGCTATGCTACAATAGACCCCGATGGCAAAAAAGGCTACCAATAAAGAGAAGAAAAACATCATTGAGGTTAATAACCTAATCAAAAAGTTTGGCGATTTTACAGCAGTCAATGATATATCGTTTCATGTGCAAGAGGGAGAAATATTTGGTATCCTCGGTCCAAACGGTGCCGGCAAGACGACAACACTTGAGACAATAGAGACGCTCCAGAAGCCGACCTCCGGCACCATTCTTGTAGACGGCATAGACGCGAAGCGCCATCCGGACGACATCAAGCAGCGCATCGGCGTACAACTCCAATCCACAAGCTTCTATCCGGAACTCAAACTCACAGAACTTCTCAAGATGTTTGCCGCCATGTATGATACTGAGGTAAACCCGACGGAGATGCTTGAGAAAGTACAGCTTGGAGACAAGGCAGGAAGTTTTGTGAATAAGCTCTCAGGCGGCCAGAAACAACGTTTTTCCATTGCAACAACATTGGTAAATAAACCTATAGTAATATTCCTGGATGAGCCAACCACCGGCCTTGATCCGCAGGCAAGGCTCAATCTCTGGCAAATGATCAGAGAAATCAACAACACAGGAGTAACTATCGTCCTAACAACACACTACATGGAGGAGGCGGAGCAGCTCTGTGACAGATTGGCAATTATGGACAGCGGCAAGATAGTGGCAACCGGCACACCCCGGGAACTCATAGAGAACCTACTGAAGACAGGATTTAAAAAGGAGATTGTCCGCAAAGATGCTTCTTTGGAAGATGTATTCTTGCATTTGACAGGAAAGGAGCTTCGTGATGCATAAGGTTAAGCGGCCCGGACAGTGGCGGGCTTTTCTGTCCATGACTTACTACGCATTACGGGCTCAGACGAGAAATCCGGCCACATTTGCCTTCGGGTTTATCTTTCCGGTTGTTTTCATTACTGTCTTTGGCCTCATCGGGAACACGCCGCAGAATTACACCATAGGTATACCAAACACATCAGTGTCAAACAATCCCATAACCAAAACACTGACTGGTCAATCATTTATCAGAGTAGAGCAGGGGAGTAGGGAATATTTGGAAGGACAGTTACGGGTAGGAAAGATAGCCAGCATCATCTCTGTCTCGCGCAGTAGCCAGAATCCGCCTCGGTACAGCGTTTCGCTTGTGACAACCAGAGCAAATCCCCAGCAGTCCGCGGCTGTCACAACTATTATTTCAAGTGTAGTGGACAAAGCAAATCTGGCGTTATCTGCCGTCAAAAATCCACCCATTACACTTAGCCAGCAGGAAGTGGCGGGAAGACAGTTTCGCTACATCGATTTTGTCCTACCGGGAATGATCGGTTTTTCACTGCTTTCAACTGCCATCTTCGGCGTGATCTTTGGATTTGTTTTCCTTAAAAAAGCCCTTGTTTTCAAGCGCATGTTTGCCACCCCCACTAAACCCCTAACAATTCTTCTCTCACAAGGGGCAAGTAGGCTTATTATCGTACTCGTCCAGACTCTCCTCATCCTGGTAATTGGCGTCCTAGCGTTTAAGTTTTATCTCCCACAGGGCCTCATCACCTTTCTTGAGATTCTGTTTCTCTCAGCCTTCGGCCTGGCTGCATTAATGGGTTTCGTCCTCCTCATCGCCGGTTTCGCCCAGGATGAAAACTGCGCGTCACCTTTGGCCAACCTGGTCACACTGCCGCAATTTCTCCTTAGTGGTGTCTTCTTTCCCACGGACAGCTTCCCCAAGTGGGTACAACCGATTGCCAATAACCTACCGCTTTCCTACTTTAATCTCGCGGTCCGCAAGATCACAACCGAGGGCGGGACATTGGCGGACACCTGGCCATATCTACTCGGGCTTGCGGCGTGGGGGATCGTCATGTATCTTCTTGCCGCCAAAACATTCAAATGGGAGTAACCTTTCTTAAAAAACTAGATCAGGCGGTGACACAAAATAATTCACTTCTCTGCATTGGGCTTGATCCTGTCATTGACAAACTACCACCACACATAAAAAATCTCCATAAACCATTTTTTAAATTCAACAAAGCGCTGATTGACGCAACACAGGACATCGTCTGTGCGTACAAACCAAACAGCGCCTTTTACGAAGCGCGCGGTGCGGAAGGCATAGCAGAGCTTAAGGAAACTTGTGACTATATTCATGATAGATACCCGGAGATACCTGTTATTCTTGACGCCAAGAGGGGAGACATTGGCTCAACCAATGAAGGATATGCAATCTATGCCTTTGACTATCTGAGAGTTGGGGCGATCACGCTTCACCCATATCTTGGAGGGGCGTCGCTGACACCGTTTCTTGATAGAGTTGACCGCGGACTTATTATCCTTTGTAAAACATCGAACCCTGACTCGGACGAACTCCAAAGCCTGTTGCATAACGGCAAACCACTCTATGAGCACGTGGCACGTCAAGTGATCAGAAACTGGAATAAGAAAAATAACTGTCTCATGGTGATCGGTGCGACATATCCTGAAGACCTGGCGAATATCCGTGGGATGACAGATGAGATGGTGTTCCTCATACCGGGAATTGGCAGGCAAGGAGGGGACCTGGGCAAGACCCTGACGGCCGGCCTCAATACAAAAAAGCGCGGACTAATCATCAGCGCCTCCCGCTCGGTTATCTTTGCCGGAGCGGGAAGGGACTTTGCCGACCGGGCACGCAGGGAAGCAATGCGCCTCAACGACATAATCAACCGGTATCGGACTTAATTGACACGCCCGCGTCATCCTGATACGATTAAGTTATGAATGCAGGCTTACTTAGCCGACTAGTCTCTCCCTTTCTGGTTATCCTTTTTACCCTTGTATCTTTCTTTATCCTTGTTCGGGTTTTCGGTCCTATCCCGTTTGACGTCACCTCCATAACAACCAGTAAGACAGACCTTTTCACGGTAGACGGTACCGGCAGGGCAACTGCTATCCCCGACACGGCGCAGATCAATCTTGGCGTTACAAAGTCGGCACCAAGTATTGAGACAGCCAAAAATCAGGTAAATGACGTAATGAAC
>JAKAMH010000002.1 GCA_021813005.1 bacterium | reverse complement strand
CTGGTTGAAGAATCGGCAGAGGTAATTGCAGAAAACGCAGATTCAGGTTCTGATGGACAAACGGAAAGCGAGGCTCAGATATAACTATGGATACAAGACACAACGGGAAGAACATCTTAAAAGATTTAAACATCTCAGATTTCAAATCCCTGAAGCTTCTTCTTGCCAAAAAAGATGATATTCTTTCCTGGTCTTATGGAGAAGTACTCAAGCCTGAAACAATCAACTACCGGACACTTCGTCCTGAGAAAGACGGCTTGTTTGATGAACGGATCTTTGGCCCGACAAAAGATTGGGAATGTTACTGTGGCAAGTACAAGAGAATTCGTTATCGGGGCATCATCTGTGATAAATGTGGCGTGGAAGTGACACTTTCCCGCGTCCGTCGTGAGCGCATCGGGCATATCACGCTGGCTGCTCCGGTGTCACATGTCTGGTACTTTAAGGGTGCATCATCGCCGATGTCTCTTCTCCTCGATATCTCGCAAAAGAGCCTTGAATCGGTCATTTACTACGCGTCATATCTCCTGACGGAAATCGATGACAAGAAGAAGGAAGAGGCACTCAGTGCCTTTACTGCCACCATCGAGACGCGCCGGCAGGGTCTGCAAGATAAGATGAAGGCAGAGGAAGAACAGATCAAGGCGGATACCGCACAGAAAACAAAGGAGGCAGAGCAGAATAAGGTTTCGGCTGAGCAGAAGCAACTTATCAAGCAGGAGCTTGAGTTGACAGAGCGTCAGAAGCTAGCCAAACTTTCGGAGAACGAGACATCCGAGGAGAAAAAATTGGATGAGATTGGTGATACCTTCCTCAAGCTTCTTAAGAGTCTCAAAGTGGGGAGTGTCCTTTCGGAAGATGAATATTACAAGCTGCTCGAATATGAGATTCCCGTTTTCTTTACCATTAAGACAGGCTCTGAGGCACTTTTTGAGCTGATAGACAACCTCGACCTGAATACGCTTATTGCAGACCTTCGCCTGGAGGCAGAAAAAACTTCCGGGCAGCGCTATCTCCGCCTGGTTAAGCGTCTCAGGCTGGTTGAGAATATGCGAAGAGCTGACATAACTCCCGCGGCAATGATTCTGTCTGTTTTGCCGGTACTCCCGCCTGACCTCAGACCGATGGTGCAGCTGTCCGGTGGCCGTTTTGCGACTTCCGACCTGAATGACTTGTATCGTCGAGTCATCAATCGCAATAACCGCCTCAAGCATCTTTTGGCACTCGGCGCGCCGGAAATTATTTTGCGAAACGAAAAACGTATGCTCCAGGAGGCTGTGGACTCGCTTATTGATTCGTCACAACGCGGATCAACTACCATGACATCGCCGCTTCGCTCTCTTTCCGACATGCTGCGTGGTAAGCAAGGGCGTTTCCGCCAAAATCTGCTTGGAAAGCGGGTTGATTACTCAGGACGATCGGTTATCGTTGTCGGACCGGAACTCAAGCTGACCCAATGCGGACTTCCCAAGGAGATGGCGCTCGAGATGTTCAAGCCGTTTGTACTTCGCGAAGTAATCGTCCGGGGGCTGGCCACCAACATCAAGTCGGCCAAGCGCTATATTGAAAAACGGCCGCCGGAGGTCTTTGATATCCTGGAGGAAATTACCAAGAACCATCCAGTACTTCTTAATCGCGCGCCGACACTTCACAAGTTGGGAATCCAGGCTTTCTTCCCGGTTTTGATTGAAGGATCAGCCATCCAGCTTCATCCCTGTGTCTGTAGCGGATATAACGCTGATTTTGACGGAGATCAGATGGCTGTCCATATCCCGCTTTCGGATAAGGCGCAGCAGGAAGCCATAGACCTGATGTTGCCGAGCAACAATCTCTTAAAGCCGGCAGACGGTAGTCCAATCACGTTGCCGAACAAGGAAATGGCACTGGGTACATTCTATCTGACGACGCTTGACGAGGAAATCACCAAGGAGGAGAAGGATATGCCATACTTTGCTGATACCAATAATGCGCTGCTAGCCTATGACATGGAGAAGGTTGCGCTTCGTGAGGCCATCAAAGTTCGCTTCCCGGACGGGAAAGTAGTCATTACGACGATTGGACGGCTACGCTTTAATGAAGCGCTGCCTGAGGATTTTGAATATGTCAATGAGCCAATCAACGCTTCGGGGATTAAGAAGATTGTAACGCGCGCCATGCGGCGTTACTCGTCGCAAGAAGTTGCAGCACTGATAGACAGTATTAAGAGTTTTGGGTTTTACGGTTCGACGATCTCAGGCGTCAGCATCTCGGTCTTTGACAACCAGTCAATTCCGGAGAAGAATGTCATGATTGGCGAGGCAGAAAAGAAAGTCGCGACGATTGACGAGGACTACCAGAACGGTCTTATCACACTCGAGGAGAAGAAGAGGCTTTCTAACGAGGTTTGGCTTAAAGCGACGGACGCTATCGCGGATCTTACCTGGAAAAGTCTGAAGCCGTCCAATCCAATCCGTGTCAGTATTGATTCGGGAGGATCACGTGCGGGCATTGAACAGATGAAGCAGCTTTCGGCGATGCGCGGACTTATTGTCGATCCGCTTGGTAAGATCGTTGAACTTCCCATTAAATCCAACTTCCGGGAGGGCCTGTCTATCTTTGAATATGTTGCGTCGGCCAGAGGCTCACGAAAGGGTCTCACAGATTCGGCTCTCAAGACAGCCAATGCGGGCTATTTGACCCGACGTCTCGTAGATGTCTCCCACGACGTGATTGTAGCCAAAGAGGATTGTGGCACAACGGACGGCATGGTAGTTACCGAGACAGAAAAAGATAGGACAGCCCCGTTCGTGGATCGGATCATCGGACGCTTCCTGGCAGACAATGCTACGGTCGGCAAGAAAATCCTTGCCAGGGCGGGTGTCGAACTGACGGAAGAGGTGGTCAGGGCAATCATTGAGGCCGGCGTTACGGAAGTCAAGGTTCGCTCTCCGCTTACCTGCACACTCTCCTACGGAATTTGCCAGAAGTGCTACGGTTGGGACTTCTCCACCAAGAAAGTTGTTGATCTGGGTGTGCCTGTCGGTGTCATCGCGGCTCAGAGTATTGGTGAACCGGGTACACAGTTGACTATGCGTGTCCGTCATTTCGGAGGCGTAGTCATGTCGGACGTGACGCAGGGTTTGCCCCGGGTCGAAGAGCTCTTTGAGATGCGAACCCCGAAGAACCTCGCACCGGTTTCTGAGATTCCCGGCAAGGTCAAGGTTGAGCAGACAGATGAGGGATACCTAGTTCAGGTTAAGAACACCAAGATCAAGCCCGTCGAGTCGCAGGAGTATTTTGTGCCGCTTTCTATGGCGCTTTCCGTCGCGGACGGAGACGAGATAGTTGCAGGTACACCGCTGGCTGATGGCTACCTGGATCCAAAAGAAGTGCTTAAGATTGGCGGACTCAATATGGCACAACACTACCTCACGACTGAGGTGCAGAAAGTGTACGAGTCGCAAGGTATTGCCATCAACGATAAGCATTTTGAGGTTGTGCTGCGTAAGATGTCAGACAAGGTTATTATCGAGACGGTTGGTGACACGGCGCTTATCCCGGGAGATTTCGTCACCAAGGCGCGCTTTGAAGAGATCAACGCCGAGGTGCTTTCAGAAGGCGGGGAGCCTGCCACCGGACGCCAAATGATCCTTGGTATCACCAAGGCCGCACTATTCTCAGACTCATGGCTCTCAGCGGCGTCATTCCAGGAGACTACCAAGATTTTGACAGAAGCAGCACTTGAAGGGCGCGAAGACAAGCTCGTCGGTCTTAAAGAAAATGTGATTATCGGACGGCTTATCCTGGTTGAGAGTTCAGAATTTCGGGTCGGTGGAGAAACGGTAGAGCCTCAGGAGGATGTTTCTGCTGCCGGAGCAGAGACGGGTCAGGCAAAAGAGCAAGTGGCGGAAGTCTCAACTACTGTCTAGAGGGATTTTTCCTACTTTCCATGGGTTTAATCTTAGGCATAATATATGCTATAATGCGGTTTACAATTAAAAGTTAAAAGTGTAAAGTAAGATTCTTCTCTTTTTGTATCAGTATTTTTAACTTTTAAGTTTGAATTTTTATTTAATTAGTATGCCAACACTTTCACAGTTAGCCAAAAAAGGCAGAGATAAAAAGATGAAAAAGACGAGAGCAACGGCTCTGCGTCGTCTTTTTAATGCACAGCACCGGGAATACACGGAGAAAAATTCTCCTCATAAGCGCGGTGTCGTAACACTAGTTAAAACCATGACTCCCAAGAAGCCGAATTCCGCGCTTCGTAAGGTTGCCCGCGTCAAACTTTCCAATAAAGTTGAGGTTACGGCATATATCCAGGGTGTCGGACATACATTATCAGAGCACGGCATTGTACTGATTCGCGGTGGACGTGTGAAGGATTTGCCGGGAGTGAAATACCACATCGTCCGCGGTAAATATGATCTGCAGGGCGTTGAGGGTAGGAAAACCTCGCGGAGCAAATATGGTACCAAACTCGATAAAGGAGGCGCTGCTAAGTCGGCATAAAGTTCCATGAGACACAAAAAAGCACTAAGACGCATTGTAGAGCCGGACAAAATACACAACAGTATTCTCATTGCGCAGATGATCAACTACATCATGCATGACGGGAAAAAATCGGTTGCAGAAAAACAGATCTACGGCATGTTGGACTTTATCGAGAAGCAAAACAAGCCTGGCATCGAGACGGTTGAGAAGGCGATCCAAAATGTCGGTCCAAGGGTTGAGGTAAAGGGACGTCGTGTGGGTGGTGCCAATTACCAGGTGCCGATTGAAGTGAAGGCAGACAGGCGTAACACTCTGGCTCTCCGCTGGATTATTGAGGCAGCCCGCAAACGCTCCAATAAAGAGTTCCACAGTTTTGCCGAAAAACTGGCAACAGAGATTCTGGCAGCCGCCAATAATGAGGGCGAGGCCATGCGAAAGAAAGAGCTCACCCTCCGTCAAGCCGAAGCCAACCGCGCCTTCGCCCACTTCCGCTTCTAAGCCACCATTTGATTTTTCATTATTTGTTTGGTAGTATCTGTTCCAATGGGTGCTGAACAAAGTCCGACAAGTAACCATAATCCTGATCTGTGGAACCAACAGGATCAAAGTAATCAAATGACATTGACAAGAAGACGTCTTCTTAGAACATTCCTAGAGAGGTCGTATACAATGACATTAGGGGGTATCGCACTAGGCGTTTCCAGTACGGTAACAGCTGAGGAATTAGGAAAATCCCCCAAAGAAAGACAGATAACTGTATTTGAAGCTTCCGGAGCAGGAGCTATTCTGGGACTTTTATCAATAGGTTCGTCATATATACATGGAAGGAAGGATATTCTTGATGAGGCAGATAGACTGGAGCGCTCCGCCCGCGAAGACGAGAAAAAAACCTCTCGATAGCACTATAACTGCCTCTGCTATAATATGGGCATGACGCTTGAGGAGCGGGTTGACAAGATAGAGGAGCGCAATAAAAGCGTCGAACTCAATAAAGCCTGGGAGACAAGCTATACAAGACGTGGGTTAATCATTATTTTTACCTATCTGGCAATTGCACTCTATCTCAAATTTATAGTTGGTATTAATCCCTGGGTAAATGCAATTGTCCCAAGCGTTGGGTTTCTTCTTTCAACGCTAACGCTCCCCTTCTTCAAATCTCTTTGGAGTAAGTATATTTACAAAATAGATAGGAATTTATTTGACAAGTAATTTTTGATTTGTTATACTCCTCAATAGTTAGGGAAATGCGTTGTTCCACGTCGCTCTTATGAGCTATGAGGAATAAGAGTCTACCGCAGTAGACGAGAGAGTTGTATAACTCCACGCAGCGTAGAAAAAATCCGAGAGGAATAACTACGACGGAAATCACCCGTAGAAATATGACAAAGTGTGTCGGTAACGGAGCACTGAAATGAGCGTTTGTCTCTGAAAAGTTCTCCACCGAAAGGTGGATTTTTTGTGAGACAGCGGAAGCAAGGTGGTACCACGAGTCCTCCTCGTCCTTGCTCTGAAGAAAAAGCTTCAGAGTGAAGATGAGGTTTTTTTATGAAAAAATTGTGGCAAAAAGATACTATCGAATACAATAAAACTCTTGAAAAATTTTTAACAGGAGAGGATCTTGTATTGGATCAAAAACTTGTAGTCTTTGATGTTTACGGATCCTTGGCGCATGGCGCTATGCTTGAGAAAATAGGCATTCTGACAAAAGTTGAATACAAGAGTCTCTCAGGCGGATTAAAAGAAATCCTTTTTTTATATAAAAAGGGAGCGTTTACTTTGCAGTTTGGCGATGAAGATGTGCATACAAAAGTCGAAAATCATCTGACAGAAAAACTTGGTGATGTAGGAAAGAAAATACATACCGGCAGATCCCGAAACGATCAGATTTTAGTTGATCTACGGCTCTATACCAAGTCATCGATGCTTACTATCTGGGAAGAACTCTTGTCACTTATGCAGCTCTTTGGCCAGAAGGCGCAGATGTATCAAGGTATTCCGATGCCCGGTTATACGCATATGCAAAAAGCGATGCCGTCATCTGTTGGGATGTGGCTTGGTGCATATACAGAAGGGCTGATGGATAGTCTGCAAGTTTTTAAGATCGCCTTTGGCATGAATGATCAGTCACCGCTTGGATCAGGGGCAGGATATGGGGTTTCGCTGCCGCTCGACAGAGAATATACAGCATCTCTTTTGGGATTTAAAAAAGTGCAGAATAACTCACTCTACTGTCAAAATAGCCGGGGGAAAATCGAGTCTACAGTCGTTTTCGCGCTACTTCAAGTTTTGTTTGATATTTCTAAGTTTGCAACAGATGTGATGCTTTTTACCACATCAGAGTATGATTTCTTCAGCGTTTCGGACGATGTCACGTCCGGCAGCAGTATAATGCCGCAGAAGAAAAACGTTGATATTGCAGAACTTTTGAGATCAAAAATTCATGTTATACATGCCAATCTTATACAGATTATAGGTATCAGCAGTAACCTCCCTTCAGGCTACAACAGGGATGTGCAGGATATGAAAAAGCCTTTTATTGAAAGTATTGAGCTGACAAAAGATTGTATCGAAGTTGCAAAATTATTACTGCAAAGTATTACGCCTAAAAAAGAAAACCTTCTCAAAGCAATGACAAGTGAACTCTACGCGACGCAAGCGGCGTATGAGCTGACGCAAAAAGGAATGCCATTTCGGGATGCATATGTAAAGGTGGGAAAGGATTTGAAGAACATAGATAAAACAGCTTTACAAAAAAGAAAGCTTACAGGAATACACACAGGATCGGTTGGTAATCTGCAAATAGACATATTTTTTAAGTCTTTAACAAAAGAAAAGAAGATATATTCTCAAGAGAAATCTATATATGAGGAGGTGATACAAAAACTAATAACAATATGAATACAAAAACTTCATACATAAAGGCTTCCTCATACGAAGCAAAAAACGGCGAAGTAAAGAAAGTATTGCTTTTATACTCGGGCGGACTTGATACGTCTGTCATGCTCAAATGGATACAGGATCAGTATAACGCAGAGGTGATTGCGCTGACGCTTGATCTCGGCCAGCAAGGTGATGACCTTGAGGCAATTAGGGAAAAGGCGCTGAAGCTTGGCGCTGTGAAAGCCATTATTCTTGATGTTAAAGAAGAATTTGCTAACGATTTCCTTGCCAAAGGGATCAAAGCAAACGCCTCCTACCAGGGAGATTATCATCTTTCAACACCTATTGGTCGGGCAATAATAGCCAAAAAAGCGGTTGAAATAGCCCAAAAGGAAGGAGCCGACTGTATAGCTCATGGCTGCACAGGAAAAGGTAACGATCAGGTCCGACTGGAAGGATATATTTTAGCACTCGATCCAACTGTCAAAATTATTGCTCCCGTTAGGGAGTGGAATATGGATAGGAATGAGGAAATAAACTATGCCAAAAAACATGGAATACCAGTCCCCGCATCGATAGATTTTCCCTATAGCGTTGATGATAATATGTGGGGAATGACCTGGGAGGGGGGAGAGATAGAAGAACCCGACCAGATTGCGCCGATTGAACGATTTCTGACGACATATACACTCGCCAAAAATGCTCCTGATAAAGAAGAATTGGTAACCCTTTCATTTAAAAATGGATTGCCATATAAGTTAAATGGCGAGAAGCTTTCATTAGCGAACCTAATTGTAAAGCTTAACAACATTGCGGGAAAACATGGTGTGGGCGTAGTACAACTGGTTGAGGATAGGCTGGTTGGAGTGAAAAGCGGTGGCATCTATGAACTGCCTGCAGGACATGTGATTATTGAAGCACATAAGGCACTTGAAAAGTATGTTTCAACAAGGCAACTTAATGAACTTAAGGCTATGCTTGATATTAAATGGGCGTATCTCTGCTACGGGGCACTCTGGTATGATCCTGTGATGGATGCCATAAATGCCTTTAATGATAAGGTAAATGAACGAGCTGAAGGAGTTGTGACGGTTAAATTGTTTAAAGGAACAGCAACTGTCGTTGCGATGAATTCTCCGTATGGTTTGGATCATGTGTCATTTACTCATGTTGGTGGTTACCCTTTCAATGTGAATGCATCAGCCGGCTTTACAGAGATTTACTCGCTTCAGATGAGGTTGGCAAATCAAAAAAAAAGCATTATTGATTAATCGTGATGCTCTTGATTTTATCGCCGATTTGGATCTTATCCACCACATCCATGCCCTCTGTCACCATGCCGAAGTTGGTGTACTGGTGGTTGAGCCAGGAGGCGTCGGACTTGGTGATGAAAAACTGTGAGTCATTTGAGATACTGATGTCGCCACCGCGAGCCACACCCAGGGACCCCGTGACAAACGGTTTGTCATTCAGCTCTGTCGGCATATGCCCGCCGCCGGTGCCGTTGCCTTGCGGATCTCCTCCCTGGATGACCCAGTCTTCGACTCTATGAAACACGAGGCCATTATAGAAGCCGCTTTTAGCCTTATTGATGAAGTTTTCAACAGTATGCGGAGCGTCTTTGCCATACAGTGTCAGGACAATATCCCCTTTCACTGTCTTGATAGTAGCAGTAGCCGATGCCGGGATATTGTTTGCCAGATCGGCACTTGACGAAGATGGCCCCTGTGGGCCACTTAAGGCCTGTTGTTGTTCCCGGGCGAGCTGCTGCTGGCGAAGTACTTGTGCTTGCTGGATCTGCTGAGCATTGGGAGTGGGAGGCTGAAGCGGCGTGAACTTGCCTGCGTCTGCCGGAAGTGATGGTAGTTTATTTGCCGTACTGTTTTTCATCAAATTTCCGCCTTGTATGGCGAAGAATATCACACCGAAGAGAATAATGACAGCACCAAATGTAACGATATAAAACTTATTCATGGTTCTTCATTGTATCACTATCCATTTTTCTGTCCAGTCTTCTTTGCACTCTGAGGCTGGATAGGCTACAATACGGATCATGACTGAAAGAAAAAATATCAGAAATTTTGCCATTATCGCGCACATCGATCACGGCAAATCGACACTTTCCGACCGACTCTTGGAACTGACCAAAACTATTCCCAAAGATAAGCTGAGCGAACAGTTTCTGGATCAAAATATAATCTCAAGACAGCGGGGTATTACGATCAAGTTGGCGCCCGTCAGGATGTACTACGAGAAAGAGGCCGTCTTTTACGAATTCAATCTTATTGATACGCCAGGCCATGTGGACTTCTCCTATGAGGTATCCCGGACACTGGCTGCCTGTGAGGGTGCCGTGCTTCTGGTAGACGCAACGCAGGGTATTCAAGCCCAGACGGTTGCCCACTACATGAGTGCCAAAAAGGAGAATCTGGTGCTGATCCCCGTCATCAATAAGATAGATCTTCCCAATGCCCAGACTGAGGCAGTGGTGAAGGAACTCGTTGAAACGTTTGGATTCTCAGATGAGGAAATTCTCTTTATTTCGGCCAAGACGGGGGAAAACGTCGACAGGTTGCTTGACAAAATAGTTGAGAAAATCCCGCCGCCGATTGGGAGTGAGGATGGGCCGCTCCGGGCGCTTATCTTTGATGCCGTTTATGATGAGTACCGTGGCGTGATTTCCTATGTTCGCCTGGTTGATGGGAGCGTTAGGAAGGGCAGCAACGTCACGTTTGCTCAAAATGCCGTGCAGTCGGACGTAACGGACGTTGGGTACTTCTCACCGTTTCTTAAGTCCTCACAGGTACTCTCAACAGGTGAGATAGGGTATATCCTGACAGGTGTCAAAGATATTCGGCAAGCACGGGTGGGAGATACAATTATCGCTGCCGGGAGTACTGCCGTACCACTTCCCGGATATAATACTCCCAAACCAATGGTTTTTTTTGGCATGTATCCCAAATCCTCCGATGATTTTCCGCGCCTTCGCGAATCACTTGGTAAACTTTCACTCAATGATACGGCGCTTACCTGGAGCGAGGATTACTCAGCCTACCTGGGAAGTGGGTTTCGGGTCGGATTCTTGGGGTTATTGCATGCGGAAATAGTCAAAGAGCGGCTGCAGCAGGAGTTTGGCCTGGACCTTCTCCTTACCATGCCGCATGTACTTTATGAGTATAAAGGGGAGGAGATCTATGAGCCGTACATGATGCTCTCTGTCTTCACTCCTACGCAGTATGTAGGTGGCGTCATGGCTGTCTGTCAGAAACGAAAAGGTGATATGCTCGATCTTGCCTACCACGAGGGATACGCAGTTTTGACGTATGAGATGCCGTACACAATGTTTATCCGCGGATTGTCTGCGGAGATAAAGTCTGTGACCTCAGGGTATGGCAGTATTGATTATGAGCTGACAGACTACAAAAAGGCAAACCTGGTACCGCTTGAGATCCGTATAAACGACAATCCGATCGATGTACTCTCAGAACTCGTCTACAAAGAGGACGCTCCCTATATCGCCCGGGAGAAGACATCCAAACTGAAGGAGTCACTTCCAAGGCAACAGTTCAGGCAGGTAATCCAAGCGCTCACCAATGGCACGATTATCGCACGTGAGGAGATTCCCCCGTTTCGAAAAGACGTGCTTGCCAAGATGAGTGGCGGAGACAGGACACGCAAAGACAAGCTACTTGAAGCACAGAAAAAAGGCAAGAAACGGATGATCACCTCAGGCAAAGTCTCACTTCCTCAGGAAGCCTTGTTCTCCCTCATTGAGAATTAAATTCATTTCTTCACCTTTCAGGAGAAGGAGGTAAGCGGTAGTTCATGATGTTTTAGAGGGCGAAGAAGAGCATGCCTCCGATAAGCGTCAGGATGGTAACAACTGCTCCGATCCCGATAAACTTACTGCCAGGTCCAGTGGACGGCAGGGCAGTTGGGGCAGGAGTTACGGTTGGCTGTGCCACTACCCCGTTACTTCCCCCTGTTTGAGTACTGGCGATCGGCGCGGCTACGGTAATTGTCTGGGTACAAGCGCCTTGTGCGCTGACTGCCCCCCGATCATCCGTGTAGATAGCGCTTGCCTGGAATGTGCCGCCGCCTTGATATGTATGAACTGTCTGGGCGCTGATGGAAGCAGTTCCAATGCCGCCGCCTTGGGTGATGTCACTTACTTGCCCGTCCCCAAAATTAAATGTAACCTTGTTTACCGATCCGTCAGGATCATAACCGCTGGTCGCGAGTGTGACTGCATAAGGAGCAGATCCTGAGTTGCTGGGTGAAACGTTCAGGCTCTGGCAGATAGGCGGTTGATTAGCTGCCACAGTCGGCTGTGCAGCCGGTACCTGAGTGACTGGAGGTGGCGGCGTACCGGTACTGGTTGGGACAGGTGTCGTGCCCGTCTCGGGCGTAGGCGTCGGCGTTCCCCCGCTCCCGCTACCCGTGATAACAACCGTAGCAGGAGTGGCGCTTGAGAGAACATCCTCGGAAGCTTGGTCCGTTGACCCGATGGAGAGCACCTGCGTCTGTGCCCCATAGGTGATGAGCGTGGGCGTTCCGGCGGCTGTCGGCCCAATTGCTTTAAAGTTGAATGTAGCAGCTTTGGTGATGGATTGAATAGCTTTGGTCGGATCAGAACCGACAGAAAGCGTTACTTGTATTTTACCGGGACTGTAGATTGGCCCTTCTAGTATTGTGGGGAAGGCGGCAGAATTGGGTTGAAATGCGTTTGAGGAATCGGTAGCGATCTTATCTGCGTCATATTGCACCTCCAGCTTCACGAAGGAGACAATATTTTGTCCCGGATTGACCATGACATCAAGTGAAAATGTATCGCCCACCGCCTTTTGTAGAGGCGAAGACTGTGATGAACTCGGAGAAAAAGACAGATTGGTTGACTTTTGAGCCCTACTCCTCGTCTCCTGTTGTTTCTGCAGGAGAAAAAGTGTGAGCGGGATAGCAACAAGCAGGATGAGAACAAATCCCAGGAGCAGTAATTTTTTCCCATTCAAATTCATACAAATAACAGCACTTCCAGAGCTTGATTTAATCGTATAGAAGTTATGGTAAGGTGTCAAGCGCTATCTCTGCCCGCTGGCCGTGAGATATAAACTATAGGTTATTGACAACTACGGTACCCCTAGTGTATAAATTAGCAGTAGGAAGTTACAAGTGATTAACTGTCAAAAATTAACTTGTTATGACAATGAAAACAAACATCAAACCGCTGTTCGACAATGTACTGGTCAAACCTCTTGAAGCTGAGGAAAAAACCGCAAGCGGCATTATACTGCCTGATACTGCCAAAGAAAAACCGCAGATTGGTGAAGTGATGGCTGTCGGTCCTGGCCACAGAACGCCTGACGGTAAAGTGCTGCCGGTGACGGTCAAAATTGGACAGAAAGTCATGTATAAGAAATGGGGAGGCAATGAGGTTAAGATCGGCGCTGATGAGTGGATGCTGGTTGAGGAGAAAGATATCTTAGCAGTATTGGATTAACACGGATAAGAAACTGATTTACACAGATGAATCAGTGAATATCTGCTTTAAATCGGCGAAAATCAAGTTTATGGCAAAACAAATTAAATACGCACAAGACGCACGGGAATCACTCCAAAGGGGAGTAAACAAACTCGCTGACGCAGTGGCGACCACACTTGGTCCCAAGGGCCGGAATGTCGCACTTGACAAAAAGTGGGGAGCCCCCAATGTTATTCATGACGGAGTGACAGTTGCTAAGGAGATTGAACTCGAGGATCCGTTTGAGAATATGGGCGCGCAGCTTGTCAAGGAGGCTGCCTCAAAGACGGCGGATGTGGCAGGGGACGGGACGACCACCGCGACTGTGCTTACCCGGGCGATTGTTAATGAAGGCATCAAGATGGCAAATTCAGGCGCCAATGCCATGATTATGCGTCAGGGTATCGAGAAGGCAGGTAAACATGTAGTAGAGGAGCTTAAGAAGGCGGGCAAGGCGATCAAGCCGGAAGACATTGCCAACGTGGCTACCATTTCTGCTGGAGACCGAGAGCTTGGGGCACTCATCGCCCAAGCGCTGAAACAGGTGGGCAAAGACGGAGTAGTGACGGTTGAGGAAGGCCGTGGCCTTTCGACAGAAGTGGAGTACAAGGAAGGTATGGAGTTTGATAAAGGATACGCTTCAGCCTATTTTGTCACCAACTCAGACAAAATGGAAGCTGAAATTGACAGCCCCTACATCCTCATTACAGATAAAAAGATCTCGGCTCTCAATGAGCTGTTGCCATTTTTAGAAGGACTCGTCAAGGTTTCCAAGAATCTTGTCATTATCGCGGACGATATTGAGGGTGAGGCACTCGCTACCTTGGTTCTCAATAAGCTGCGCGGTACCTTCAATACGCTCGCGATAAAGGCGCCTGGCTTTGGTGATAGACGAAAAGAAATGCTTCAGGATATCGCCATTCTGACAGGCGGTACAGTTATCTCAGAGGACACAGGACGCAAATTTGAGAGCGTGACCCTGGATGACTGCGGAAGAGCCGATAAAGTCTGGGCAGATAAAGATAATGCACGCATTATTGGCGGTAAAGGCAACGCCGCCGATATCAAAGCGAGAGTAGCCCAGATTAAACGGGCCATTGACCAGGCGACCTCCGATTTTGATCGCGAGAAGCTGCAGGAGCGCCTCGCCAAGCTTTCCGGTGGAGTTGCTGTCATCAATGTCGGGGCTGCGACTGAGGTTGAACTCAAAGATAAAAAAGAGCGTGTCAATGATGCCGTAGCTGCGACCAAGGCAGCGCTTGAGGAAGGTATCGTTCCGGGTGGTAGTGTGGCGCTTCTTGATATAGCCGGTAAGATGAATACAAAAGCGCTTGAAGCAGCCCATGCAAGTCGGGATGAACTGATCGGGTTTGAGATCGTCAAGAATTCGCTTGAGGAGCCGTTCAAGAAGCTTATTACCAACGCGGGTCTTGACGCGGGTCAGCTGATCGCCAAGGCGCGGGAGGCAAGTACCTCCGGCCGTGGATTCAATGTACTGAAAATTGACTCAGTCGACACGGCAACACCGGTTGACATGTTGAAAGAGGGCATTATTGATCCGCTCAAAGTCGTTCGGACTGCCGTACAGAATGCGGTCTCGGTCGCGGCTATGATCCTGACTACCGAGGCGCTGGTGACAGATATTCCTGAGAAAAAAGAGCCTGAGATGGGTGGTGGCATGCCTGGAGGTATGCCGGGCGGTATGGGCTTCTAAATCTCAGGGAAGGATAAAAAAATATATGACCTCGCCAAGCGGGGTTTTTGTTTGTTAAAAATGGAGTAGTTCTGTTAGATCCTCGTGCTACCCTCGATAACCTCGTCACTTTTACCCAGAATATCACGCCAGTTGCCTATCTTCTTAAAGACGAGAAGATATGTCCGTGCCTCATGGACATTGAAGAGCCAAGTCAACATGAGATAGAGAAGGAGTCCGGCGCTGCTTGATATACCAGTGAGGATAAGCAGATTGACTGTTCTCGTCGTATCAAAGACGAGCTGGTCGAGAAGTTTAATAGGGACGTAGAGTGCAAACGCCGTAAAGAATGATGCCGAGAAAATCTTGCTCCAGGGGACAATAAGTGAACGTTTGGTAAAGCCGCCGATCTTCCGCTCCAGGAGGATAAAGAGGAAGACAAGCTGTAGAATACTCGCAATACTGTAGGCAAGCGCCAGGCTGACAATTCCCATGTTATCGACTACGATGAACATATAGGCAAGCGCAATCATTATAGCTGTTGAGACGCCACTGATAATCAATGGAATTTTGGTATCATGGAGAGCATAGAAGCCACGCAGAATAAGCGCAATAAGCGCCTGGGCAAAAATTGATATGCTGAAATAGGCCAAGGTACGTCCTGTCAGGACGGTAGCGGCCCAGTCAAACTTGTTGGCTCCGAAGACAAGACGGACAAGCGGGATACGAAGGACAAGAATAAGGACAGAGATTGGGAGTACAAGGTAAAGCATTTGGTTGAAACTTGTAATAAATGTGCTTCGAAACTCCTCCGGTTTTTCTTTGGCGCGTGATAGAACGGGGAAGGCAGCCTGGGCAATAGTTTGGCCGAAAAGCGCGACAGGGGCAAAGGCAAGGGTTTTGGCAAAATCAAACAGTACGTTCATACGGCCAGGATCAGCAAGGAAGGAAATGAATGAAGCGATGGCGAGCGTACCTAGCTGGAAAATAACAATCGAAATAGTGCGTGGCCACATGAGAGAACCGACTTTCCTGACACCATCTGTAAAGATCAGCTTGAGTGACGGACGGAAGGTGAAACCGATCTTTTTGGCAAGCGGAAGTTGGAGAAGGAGATAAATTGCCGAGCCAAATATGACTCCGAATGGTGCTGCATAAATACCGAATTTGGGCGCAAACAAAAGAATGCCTCCGATCATGCCGAGGTTATAGAGTGCAGCCGCAATGCCGGGAATAAAAAAATGGTTATATGACTGAAGCAGCGCGGTAAAAAACGTTCCTACTACAAACAATAGTTGGCCGATGACAATAATACGCATGAGGTTAACCATGAGCAACATATCACGAGGAGAGAAATTAGAGCCGAGGTTGAAAATCTGCAGGAAAAATCCGGCAAACAGGACAAGTATGACAGAGAGAATGGCAAAGATAAGCAGTCCGACAAAAAGCAGCGTGGATGCCATCTGATGCGCTTCCTTCTCCCGCCCCCGGCTTAAATACTCAGAGAACACAGGGATAAAGGCAGTGGAAAGTGCCGCCGCAATCGTAAGCTGAAAGAGAGTATCCGGCAGCTGGGAAGCATAGAAATAGATACCAAGTGTATTGGATGGACCAAAAATTGAGACGAGAAGTCTGTTTCGCACCAGTCCTAAGACTTGCGAAAAAATAACCGTAGCCATGATTACAAAGGCTGCGGAAAGAATATTTGTCTGCCGTTTGGTTATGAGATCAAGGCTTCGTCGTAGGATATCTTTCTGCATAGATATGTGAAATATATTGTATTTTCAAGTATATCATGCTAAAATTGCCTAATGCCAGTATTAAAACATGCCAAGAAGAAACTGCGACAGGACAAGCAGAGGACGCTTCAAAACAAAAAGGTGAAGGACCTTTACAAGAAGCTTGTCAAAAAGGCACGCGAGGTAAAGTCTGAGAAGGCGATTACGGTTGCCTTCAGCTCTGTCGACAAAGCTGTTAAAAATAATATAATTCACAAAAACAAGGGAGCAAGACTTAAATCTTCTCTGGCGAAGATCACGTCAAAAAGTGCAAGTAAGCCGGTAGCAGCCAAAAAAGCTGCACCTGCAAAGAAAACTGCTTCAAAGAAACCTGCCGCAAAAAAAGCTCCTGCCAAAAAAGCAGCAGTCAATAAACCCTCTGCCAAGAAAAGCCTAAATTGACCAGAGCCTCGAAACGCGCTATAATCCAAGCTGAGCCATGTTAGATCTTAAGTATATTCGCGAAAAGGGAAAGTCTGTGGAAGACGGCGCAGCTGCCAAGGGCGTGACTATTGATATCCAAAAGGTCATAGCGGCGGATGATGCATATAGGGCTTTGCTTCAGGAAGTACAGAAGCTTCGGGAGGAGCGGAATTCTGCTGCCAAAAGACGAGACATAAAGCAGGGGAAACAGATTAAGGATGAGCTGGCCGGCAAGGAGGAGGCACTCAAAAAAGCTGACGAACTGCTTCAAAGACTGCTTCGGCAAATTCCCAATCCGTCCAAACCGGACGTCAAGGTCGGTAAAAACGATACGGAAAACGACGTTATCCGAACATATAAAGAGCCGACAAAATTTTCGTTTACGCCCAAAGATCACCTGGCACTTGGCGAAACGCTTGATATCATCGATACGGAACGGGCAGCCAAGGTGTCAGGCGCGAGATTTACCTATCTTAAAAACGAAGCGGTACTTCTTGAACTGGCACTTATTCAATACGCCATGGCAACACTTGTTAAAGAGGGTTTCACCCCGGTGATCCCGCCATATCTTCTTAAACGTGAGACGATGCAGGACTTGGGGTATCTTGAGAACGGCGGTGAGGAGGACATGTTCTATCTTGAAAAAGATGACATGTTCCTTATTGGCACTGCTGAGCATTCGATAGCCTCCATGTTTAAAAATGAGACGCTCTCGGCGGCAGATTTACCCAGACGTTTCGTCGGATTTTCACCGGCATTCAGACGGGAAGCAGGGTCCTACGGCAAAGACACCAAAGGCATACTACGTCTCCACCAGTTTGATAAGGCGGAGATGGTGTCATTTGTAAAAAAGGGTGAGGATGACCGCGAGCACGAGTACCTGCTTTCTCTTGAAGAGAGGTTCTTTCAGGCACTCGGCATCCCTTATCAAGTGGTCAAAATGTGTACCGGGGATCTCGGCTTTCCGGCAGCACGGAAATACGATATAGAAGCCTGGATGCCCGGACAGCAAAAATATCGCGAGGTCACCTCGGTCTCAACAGTCACGGATTTTCAATCGAGGCGTCTGAACACAAAATACAGGCTTGAGGGAGAGACGGAGTATGTACAGATCTTAAATGGCACGGCATTTGCCATGGGGCGTACGCTCATCGCAATTTTTGAGAACTACCAACAAAAGGACGGGTCAGTGGCAATCCCCGACGTTCTCGTCCCCTACACCGGGTTTTCCAAGATAGAGCCCAAAAAGTAACGTGAAAATTGCTTATTTTACCGATCTTTTTTATCCACAGATCAGCGGCGTCGCTGCGTCACTTGCTACCCTATCGACAGCGCTTGCAGAAAAAGGGCATGATATTGTGATTTTCGCACCAAAACCGGCCAGGGGCAAAAAAGTTACCTGGGACAGTGGTAAGGTAAAGGTAGAATATCTCCTGTCACTCCCATCCCTGGTATATCCGGAAGTGCGTGCTGCGACGCCATTTTCCTCGAGACTGGCAAAGATGATTATCAGATTCAATCCGGACATTATCCACTTTCAAACGACATTCTTTGTCGGAGGTGCCGGTCTAATCCTTGGACGGATAGCAAGGAAGCCACTGATCGGTACCTTCCATGGATATTTTATGGAACCTGAGTATCTCAAGGTAATCGGCATTCAGGACCAGGCAAAGATAGTGAGCTCTATTCTTTGGCGCTATGCTGTGCTGTTTTATAATCAGTGCGACGCCGTGGTAAGTCCGGCCGAGTTTTCGAAAAAAGACTTGATTCGACACGGGGTAAGAAAGCCTATCTATGTCATTCCCAACAGCATTGATGAGGATATGATTACGCAGGTTAACCGGAAGGAAGTTATGGCTCTGCGGCAGAAACTTGGGTTAAAGAAGCACGTCGTCATATATGTCGGTCGACTTTCAAGCGAAAAGAGTATAGATGTGCTCATAGAAAGCTTTGCACAGGTGGTAAGGACAAACAGTGATGTCAGTTTACTTATTATCGGGGGTGGTCCTGCCGCCAAGACGCTGGCGGCTCTTGCCAGAAGATTGGGACTTGAGAAACAGATAATATTCCCGGGAGAAGTGCCACAATCTGAGCTTCTGACGAAGGGATATTACCAGCTTGGTGATGTCTTTGCAACGGCCAGCACGTCTGAGGTCTTACCTATCTCTGTTATCGAGGCTATGTATTTTGGCCTACCGCTGGTTGGCGTGAAGAAGCGGGGAATGATTGACATGGTAGATGGTGTAGGGTTGCTTTCAAAACCGGGAGACGCAAAAGCACTGGGGGAGAATATTGCCAAGCTACTGGCGGACGCCTCGCTTCGCCGCTTAATGCGTCACAAATCACGTGTCGAGTATAGAGCAAAATACGCGCTTGAGGCAGTTGCCACCAAGCAAATTACTTTCTATGAAGACGTTATAAAGTCCTGCAGGAAAAAGAAACGTTTTTTACATAAATTCTCATTGTAACAACAATAAAATCTCCACATTTTGAGGCAGACTTTTTCTATTGACATTTTTGCCAAGAGAGACGATGATAGTCCCATCCTGCCTAAATATTTTGTTTGGGATGAACAGGTAGAGGGGGTGATCTGCCCATGGCGGCAAAAAAGAAAGCAAAGAAGAAGAAATAACTTTTTGATGCCTCAAGGCATCAGTTTTTGAAACCCCGTCCATGTATTTTGAACGGGGTTTCTTTTGAGGCTAAAATATGCTATTATGAGGTGGCTCTATGCTGGGAATACTGAGTAAATTTCTTGACTCCAATAATCGCGAAATAGTAAGACTTCAACCAATTGTTGACGAGATAAACGGTTTTGAAGAAAAAGCCAAAAAGCTCAAGGAGAAAGACTTTGCCGCCGCCACAGATGACTTCCGTGCCCGTATCAAAGATGGCGAGCCGCTTGAGATGATCTTGCCGGAGGCATTTGCCTTGACCCGTGAGGCGGCAAGACGGACAGTCGGTATGCGCCACTTCGATGTACAGCTTCTGGCGGCCATCTCGCTCGCTGAAGGGAAAATTGCCGAACAGAAGACGGGTGAGGGAAAGACACTCTCCGCTATTCCGGCGCTCTATCTTCATAGCCTGACGGGACGGGGTGTGCACCTCGTCACAGTCAACGATTACTTGGCCAGACGTGATGCAGGCTGGATGGCACCGATTTTTCATCTGCTTGGCGTTTCTGTAGCCTCTATCATCAGTGAGCAATCTTTCGTCTATGACCCGGAGCATAATGACCGGACGGTCAATGATCCCCGCCTCGCGCACCTTCGACCCATCACCAGGCATGAAGCATACGAAGCAAATGTTATCTATGGCATCAACTCTGAATTTGGCTTTGATTACCTCCGAGATAACATGGCACAGGACATCAAGGATATCAACCAGCGTGATTACTACTTTGCCATCGTCGACGAGGTGGACTCGGTACTGATTGATGAGGCGAGGACACCACATATCATCTCAGCGCCAGACGAAGAGCCATCCCAGAAATATTACGAATATGCCAAGGTGGTAGACAAACTCTCCGAGGACACGGATTATAAAATTGATGAAAAGATGCGTACTGCCCATCTGACTGATCATGGTATTGCCAAGATAGAAAAACTTTACGGCATCAAGGATATTTATGAGAAGGACTTTGACACTGTCTACCATCTTGAAGCGGCGCTAAAAGCGCGGACGCTCTTCCATAAAGAAAAAGATTATATTGTCAAAGACGGAGAAGTGATTTTGGTAGATGAATTTACCGGGCGGCTTATGATTGGGCGGCGGCTGTCCGAGGGAATCCACCAGGCGATTGAGGCAAAAGAGCAGGTGGTTATACAACGTGAATCACGTACGCTTGCCACAGTGTCGCTGCAGAACTACTTTCGCATGTATGAACGACTTGCCGGTATGACGGGAACTGCCGTTACGGAAGCGGAGGAGTTTAAGAAAATTTATAACCTTGATGTCTTGGTTATCCCAACGCATCGCCCTGTTTCGCGTCTTGACTCTCCTGATGCAGTGTATAAGACAAGCCGAGCAAAGTATTCAGCCGTTGTTGATGAGATTGAAAAGGCCTACAAGAGGGGCCAACCAGTGCTCGTGGGTACGACGTCAATCCAAAAAAACGAGATTGTCTCAGAACTCTTAAAAAGACGTGGTATCAAGCATGAGGTCTTAAACGCCAAGAACCATCTTCGGGAAGCGCAGATTATCGCGCAGGCGGGCAAGAAAGGCGCCGTGACTGTGGCTACCAACATGGCAGGCCGTGGTGTAGATATTGTTTTGGGCGGGGAAGTGCCGGACGAGAAAGATGTGAAAGCCCGCAAAGTTTGGCAGAAGATGCACGACGAGGTACTAAGTGTAGGCGGACTCTACGTGATCGGTACGGAACGCCATGAGTCACGGCGCATTGATAATCAGCTCCGCGGCCGCTCCGGGCGTCAGGGAGATCCCGGTGCATCGCGGTTCTTTGTGGGGCTGGATGACGAGATCATGCGGCTTTTTGGCGGCGATAAGATAGCCGGGATTATGACGCGGTTCAATATGGCAGAGGATGTGCCGCTTGAACATCCGCTCGTCACCAAGGCTATAGAGAACGCTCAGGTTAAAGTAGAGGGATTTTATTTTGATTCAAGGAAGCATGTTGTAGAGTATGACGATGTGCTCAATAAGCAACGTGAGATTATTTACAGATTCAGACGGAAAATACTTGAAGCGGCAGGAGAAGATTCAGATGCACTGAAAGATGAGATACTTGAGAAGATAGATAAGTCTCTCGCCACGCTTGTTAACCTTGTCTCAAGTGAGATGGTAGGTGAGGAGAGTGGATTGGATCACAATCTTGTGGAGCGCTTTGCGACGATCATCCCTTTTGACGCTACATCGAAAGAACAGATCAGAAATCAGCTTGAGCAGCTGCACACCGTCGAGGAGAAGGTTGAGTTTTTGCAGAAGCTTGCCGCAGATGTATATAACAAACGTGAAGAGCAGATGGGTCGTGAGCTCTACCGGCAGGTAGAGAAATTTGTAGCCCTCTCAGTCATTGATAATCTTTGGATGGACCATCTGGACGCCATGGATAACCTGAGGCAGGGCATCGGGCTTCGGGGCTACGCGCAGAAAGACCCGCTGGTTGAGTATAAGAATGAGGGTTTCCGCATGTTTGAGGAGCTGATGTTTACTATTGACGATGAAATAGTACATCGGATTTATCGGGTGCAGGTTGAGCAGGCACCGCCACAGCCCCTTCAACATGTCCACGCAGTTGCCAATACGCCGGAAAGCGAAGTTGGTAGTGATACCAAAAAACAGAAATCAATCCAGACAAAATCTGTCCCCCCGGGCGGCAAGAAGCTCGGCCGTAACGACCCCTGCTGGTGCGGAGCATCAAAATCAGACGGGACGCCTAAGAAATTCAAACACTGTCATTATCCTCAACTTTCTGATGGCTCAACAGCCTAGCGAAGTCCTTCTCAATTCGCTCTTTGAGCTGTGTACGAATAGTACCTGAAGGCAAAAAGTAAGAATAGGAGGACGGCTCCGGCAAAAAGTGGAAGAAGTGCCATTACCCACAGCTTCCAGCTTGATTTGCCAGGCTAAACTATCATTGTCAATACCACATTGAGCAATTTTGCTAGCCTCACGATTTATTTATAATTTTGTTAGTTCTAAAGTTCTCAAAATTCCTATAAGTCTAATTTCGTAATCATCGGTATCCGCATGGTTTGAAATTTACTTTAAGCTAATGATGCCTTGGGCAGCGATGCATATTCTGAAGTAGCAACTTGCTTCTCGAACTACAAAAGTTATGATTTATATAAATCACAGGCTAGGCTTGATCAATTAGAGCAGAAAAGGAAAATTATACAGGCGAAGCTAGACAATTTCACTAAAGAAATGGACTTTATTACCTCAAGAAAAAAGGCTTTTAGGATTCTTTTAACGCTGTCTAGGTCGCGATACATGCAGAACGGTTGATAGGTAATTGTCATATAGATATACTGACGCCGTTATGCGTCACTACAAGATTGTTCCATGGGAACAACTGAAGGAATCATCACTTTCAAAACATGGTTTAAAAAGGCTTGCATGGATTGGCTGGTACTTCT
>JAKAMH010000072.1 GCA_021813005.1 bacterium | reverse complement strand
CCTTTTCATAATCCTTCTGCATGGAGCGAAGCAGCTTAAATACTTCACGGGACCTTGATTCAATCTTTTTTCCTTCAAAAGAGAGAAGGATTGTCTGCAGATGTGCATAGAGCGTACTTGGTGAGACGGGATAGACCCGGCTCCGCCGGGCATATGTCATGACATCCGGTAGATTGGCCAGCTCATAGAATACTGATTCGCTTGGTACGTACATGAGGGCAAAGTCCATCGTCCCCTCGTCCGGCAAAATGTATTTTTTACTGATTGTCTCGATGTGTTTTTTGATGTCACGAATGAAGTCTTTCTCAATCCCCTTTTTCTCAGCTTCATTCTCTGCTTTCATCAGCCTCTGAAAATTTTCCATCGGAAACTTGGCATCAATCGGCAGAATACCGGCGTCAGTCTTAACCGCCGCATCCACCCGCTCGCCGGATGCGAATGAGTACTGGAGGTGGAAACTGTTTTTGGGAAACATCTGTCCGAGCAGATCCTTCAGAATCTCTTCTCCGATATTGCCCCGCATCTTTGGACTCTTTAAAAATTCCTGCAAATCTTTCATAGAGCGGCCTATCTCGCTCATTTGTCCGACTTCTTTCCCTACTTCCCCGATCACCGACGCAGCTTTGTCTAGTCGGTCGTTTAGTTGTTTTGAGTTTTCCTGAAGGGTGCGGATCATAGACGCGGAATTATTTTGCATGGCGTCGCGAAGCGTCCTATTGGTACTGTCGAGCGTCGTCTGCATAGACTTTAGCCATTCAGTCAGGGCTGCATCCGAATCTTTCTTTTTCAGCTCTGAAAGTTTTTTATTGAGGATAAATGCCAGGACAATAAAACCGAGGATGATGACAGATAGTATAGGCAGCAGCTGGTTCATATTCTTTTATAATGTCATTCTGATCCGAGCAGGGCGCAGGAGAAGAATCTAAAAAAGTACGAGATCCTTCGCATTCGTTCAGGAAGACATGGGTATATGTTGAATGTATTGTAGCATGAGAAGGCAAATATAAGCCAAAGAAGTATTTTGCTTGTAAATCCATTGTCGTTCTGAAACAATATATGAGATGAATCAATTACATGAACTAATTCATTTATCAAGGTATTCCAAGCTCTTTCTTATAGTTGTAGTTTCCTTCACCCTACTCCTGGGTGTCTATATAGGATACAAGTTTGGAAGTCATCTTACTAGTACAGCTTCTCAAACTATTGCGCCAAAGCAAGTAGGTAATAACATTATAATAAATAGTCCGCAGCACTCTGGAATAATTAATGAAGATTATATAAGGCATTTGTCATTCCCAAAACTTACCGGCAATGCACTTTCACACCCTGAGGATCCGAGTTACAAGCTGCCATTACTACTCAAGTACAGCAATGACTTCTATAGCTTTCAGTATCCAGTAGATTTTAAGTTACAAGATGATAATTCCGGTCAGGATATAAAACTAATTAAAAATAACTCCTTGCCAAACTGTGGTGATACGGGAGCATGTACAACGACAATTTCTATACATAAACTACAGCAGAAAAAAGCTGGTATAACGCTTAACGGGTTGTTAGTCGATGTGCTTTTACAGCTATATGTTACAGAAGGTCTCGATCCTCAAGAGATAATTAACAACGTTAAGTCAACGATTCTTGGAGGAGTGGAAGCGCGTGATATTGAGTATATTGGTGCTGCATCGAGTTATCAACATTGCCAATTAGTGCTATACAAAAAAGAAGGTTATTCAATCTGTATAGATTCTGGAGTGTTACCTCCGCCAGGCTCGACAACTGCCTACAACGCTATTCTTTCATCTTTTGAGTTCACAAAAAGTAATCTTCAACATTAAATCTCAAGCGTCACGAGGAGCGGTTTGTGGTCTGAGACGTCGTCATCAGGACATGCTTTATCAAGAACTTTTATGTTCGGGGAGACGAAGATATAGTCGACGACTGCAGCCCCGTAGCCTGGATTTGTCTTATGTCGCATGTTGAATGTAGAAACCAACTCATTTCTGAAGACGTTTACCAGGTGTTCCTCAATGCGTTGCATGGCTAAGGTACGGGGTTGTGTATTGAAATCCCCGGCCAGTATTGCCGGCGCTACATTTTGGATTTGTGAGACTATCACCTCACTCATCCGGAAACGTCTCTCGTTGTCCGTGCCGTCAAGTCCCCAGACACCGTGTGTATTGAACACATGTAGCCCTTGTCCGTTTACAGACAGCGTTACACATTGGACATTACACGGATCTTTTGAGAAATCACCTTTCTTATTCGCTTTCACGTAGTGGGGGTCATAAGGTATGTCATAAAAAATAATATTGCTCCCTGTTATGGGAAACCGGCTAAATATTGCATTACCAAACGGTACTTTTTTACCGTCCAAAATCTCGGTGGCTGTTGGGGCGAAGTGGTACTGATAGTCGGGAAGTGTCTCTTGCAGTCTGGCAATAGTCCGCAGACGCGGTTCAAGGCTCGGATCTTGTCCATTGTAAACTTCCTGGAAGACAGCAATATCCGGCGCCTCTTTTTTGAGGAAGAGCGTAATATTGTCAAAGAATATCCCTCCGTCCAATAAATTGAGTGTCAAAAATTTGATCAACATAAGAGTTAGTATAACAAGTATTTGCGTGTCTTTGCTTTTGGATTCGCTCTATTTAGCCTCTTAGTGCGACTTACGCAAAACCTGTCATTCTGATCCGCCGGCTGGCGGAGAAGAATCCCTGCCTGGCGGCAGACAGGTAGATCCTTGCGCCACCGCTAAAGCTTTAGCGACACGCGGTCGGCATTTTAGCCTCAGGATGACAAAAAGTGCGTAAGTCGTCTTAGTAGTATATTGACGGATCTGCAGTGATATCCTGCCAGGGGACTGGGTAGAAATTGTAGAGCGCGGCGACTGCGATCATCGCCCCGTTGTCTGTACAGTATTTCATCTCGGGGAAGAAGAATGCTGCCCCAATCTTTTGTGCTTCAATTTCTTTTGTAAATTGTACACGAAGCGCCTGGTTGGCTGCTACGCCTCCTGAGAGAAGGATGGATTTGGCGCCATATGCTTTGGCCGCCTGGAGTGTTTTTCTGACGAGGACATCAGCTATCGCGTCCTGTACGCCTCGTGCAATATCCGCGATCGTTTGCTTATCCATCTTCCCCGACTTCTGCACTTCCCGAAGCACGGCGGTCTTCAGGCCTGAGAAAGAAAAGTCAAAATCTGGTGAGCCGATAAGCGGGCGGGGGAAATGATACCGTTTTGCCTCTCCTCGCCTGGCGAGTTTTTCAATCATCGGCCCACCGGGATAGGAGAGACCGAGGAGACGAGCTATTTTGTCAAATGCCTCACCGGCAGCATCATCCCGTGTCCCGCCAAGCACCTTATAATCCCCGTGATTTTTTAGAAGTAAAAGGTCAGTATGTCCTCCTGAGACGACGAGAACTACTGCCGGAAACTGTATGTCAGGATGTTCTATCCAGTTGGCATAGATATGTCCCTGCATATGATTGACCGGAATAATAGATTTTTCCCAGACATAAGCGAGCGTGCGGGCTGTCTCCACTCCCACCAAGAGCGACCCGATAAGTCCGGGTCCATGTGTCACCGCGATAGCATCAATAGTCGGGGGTTTTTGGGAGAGTTTTTCTCCCAAGCCTGTCGAAAGCGCTTCCTCAATTACAGGTAGAATGCAGGCCAGTTGTTCGCGGGCCGCGACTTCCGGGATGATACCGCCCGTTTTGGCGTGGAGCGCCAAAGACGAGGCAACGATACTGGACTTGACTGTTACTGCGTTTGTGGCAGAAGCATGATGCAGTACGGCGGCGGCGGTCTCGTCGCAGGAGGTCTCAATGCCGAGAATTGTCATAGAGAAATGTCTACTGTGTCACCTTTTTTGAAGCCGTATTTCTGGGAGAGTCCTCCGTTTATCTCCAGCACTTTATCTGCCGGCTGTGTCGACTGGTAAATCGGCAAATTGGTGCTGTTTTTGTCGGACGGCGGCGGAACATTATTGAAAATCTGTACTATCTTCGTGCCGTTAATATAAATCAGGTCAAGGGGGAAGTTCATCCGTCTCATCCAGAATGAATACCTGCCGGGCTTGCTGAAAATAAAGAGCATCCCGTGATCCTGAGCAAGATTCTTTCTGTCGGAGAGGCCTTCCTCCTGGGTTTTTGGTGTCCTGGCAACCTCTGTAGTAAAGACTTGTTTATTGACTGTTACTTTTGCCAGCGACACCTGATTGCCGTTTCTGGCAGCCAGGTTTTGCATATTAAAACGCAGAAAAATAATCCCTGCAACAAGAATGAGAATAATGCCAAAGATAATGAGTACTGTTTTTATATTCATAAATTACAATTCTTTTGCCAAAAGAGCTGCTATCCTCGTCGTTGACTTATTTTCTATCTGATCTACGACGTCTTTCAGTTTCGCGCCGACCAATCTTGCCTGTCTTTCCTTGTGCCTTCTCGCCGGATCGCCTTTTGTAGTTGCGATTATAGCAGGTTTGGTCGTATTTATCACGTTATCGTATTCTTTGTCAGTTTTGAAATGGTTGAGAAGAACGACAAAATCAACCACCCGCAGACTTGCAAGCATCTCGGCGCGGTCTTTTTGCGGATTGATCGGCCGGTTTGCACCCTTCATCTGCCGTACCGATTCATCACTCTCAAGAAGCACCATGAGTACGTCCCCCGCCCCCCGCGCTTTCTCAAGAAATCTCAGGTGTCCGTTATGGAGGATGTCAAAACAGCCGCCGACCACCACAACTTTTTTGGGCCGGGCGGATTTTTCGACTTTAGTCGTGGATTCAAAACCGGCCTGGGGCTTAATCATGCAGCCGACGGCCGTACCGGAAAACACCGCGTCAAAACAGCCCTGATTACAGGCGTCACAGGACAAGACGGCTCGTACCTTGCGGAATTCTTGCTGGAAAAGGGATATCGAGTAATGGGGATGGTCCGTCGCACCAGCACGGTCAACTTCGACAGACTCGCACATATCCAGTAACATATCTAACTCGTTCCAGGTGATCTGCTTGATCAATCATCACTGACCGATATTATTCGCGAATACAAGCCGGATGAGGTATATAACCTTGCGGCGCAGTCGTTTGTCTTGACATCGTTTACGCAACCCGTAC
>JAKAMH010000071.1 GCA_021813005.1 bacterium | reverse complement strand
CGTCATCGTGTGGCCAAGTGACATGCCGCGTGAGACGATACTGATGCGGTGGATGGGATCGACGTGTGGCATCTCCCAGGCCACCAACGCGTGGCCAGCCTCGTGATAGGCGGTCATGCGCCTGTCCTCATCCGACTGCAGCCGTTTCTTCTCTGGACCCAGTTTGACTTTGGTCGCCGCTTCCTCCAGGTCTGACATATCGATTGCCTTTTTATTAAGCCTGGCAGCGAGGATAGCTGCCTCATTGAGCATGTTTTCCAGGTCTGCGCCTGAGAAACCGACTGTCCGTTTGGCTACCTTCTCCCAACTGACATTGCTGTCAAATGGCTTGCCTTTGGCATGAATCGCCAAAATCATCTTTCTCCCCTCCACATCAGGAAAATCAAGTGAGACACGCCTGTCAAAGCGTCCAGGCCGGATAAGCGCCGGATCCAAAACGTCCGGCCGGTTGGTAGCGGCCATGACCACAATTTGTTCATTGGGAGTGAAGCCGTCCATCTCGACCAGAATCTGGTTGAGAGTCTGCTCACGCTCATCATGGCCACCCATAAGTCCCACACCGCGCTGGCGGCCGATGGCATCAACTTCATCGATAAAGATTATGGCGGGCTGGGCTTTCTTGGCAGTGTTGAAGAGGTCCCGCACCCGGGAAGCGCCAACACCGACCAGCATCTCCATAAACTCCGACCCTGCCATGGAGAAAAACGCCACATTAGCCTCGCCGGCCGTGGCACGCGCCAGAAGGGTTTTCCCAGTACCGGCCGGTCCCACCATGAGCACCCCTTTGGGAGCTCGCGCCCCCATGGCACGATACTTCTGCGGGTGCTTCAAAAAGTCGACGATCTCCGTCAATTCCTGCTTGGCCTCGTCCACGCCTGCCACGTCGGCAAATGTCGTCTTGGGGGTGTCCTTGCTAAACAGCTTGGCCTTTGACTGGCCAAACGAGAAGAGAGACTCCTGCGTGCCACGAGCTTGCCTGAAGATGAAGTAGAAGAAGGCAATCATGAGGACAACAGGCAGGACTGTGGAGAGAATACCAATCCAGTTATTGAGCGCCGTATCACTTTGGATTGTTACCTGCGTATTGTTTGAGAGCGGCACACCGGCATTTTTGAAGAGCGTATAGATATCAGAACCAGGCTCTTTGGTTGCCTCGACGGTCCTATGTTCTTCCGTGACTGTCAGTTTATCGCCATTAACCTCGATCTTTTTTACCTGGCCGTTCTTGACGTCTTTGATGACCTGGGAGAGCGGGACCGTCGGTGTTTGCTGGTAGGGCGCGCTAACTGCTCCAAAGATAAAGAGGGCGAAGACGACGAGGAGACCCCAGAGGAAGACATTCTTCCAGGTGGGACGCATGCTTCGCACTTTTTTAAGTTTTTTCCTGCCGTTTACTCCATTCTGTTTTTTGCCGTTACCTGCCATATAGAGAAAATCAGTATATCACAAACGAGGCTACATCGCCACAGCACCCGTGAGTGAAATACGTGTCCCATCGTAACGCAGATGTCCGTCTTTTTCAAGCCCAACCAGAATTTTCCTTCACCCTGTTCTTTTCTGCCAAAAACTTCGTTTTCAAATGTGTTCCAAGCCCGACAAGGGACCATAATTTTTGCTCAAGCGGGCGGCGAAATACTTTCCCACGGTAGTACCGGTTTGATTTGTACTGTTTAACTCGTAATTCTTTCGTTTAGTAGAGGCCCATTTTCTCTTTCACTTCACGGATGGTCTCCTGTGCTCGCTTGCGGCAAGCTTCAGATCCTTCTTGAATAATCCCGTCAACCAGTTCTGGATTCTCCTCAAATCCTTTTCTCTTTTCCTGGATCGGCTTAAGTTCTTGGTAAATTAGCTCAGACAGCGTGTCTTTCATCTCTGAGTAGCGGATCTTTTTCTCCTTATAATCCTGTTCAAATTTTTGGTACATCTGCCTGCCTCCAAAGAGTGACATGAGTACAAAAAGATTGGCGACGCCCCCTTCGGTCGGCACATCTCCTCCCGCTTTACCACTGTCCGTTGGCGCCCCCGCCAGCCGCCTCCTGATCGTGTCAAGGTCATCAGTCAGCAAGATGTAGCTGCCCGTGACACTCTTACTCATCTTGCCTGGTCCCATAAGAGACGGCACATACTCACCCTCTGTGGCAAAACGCTGGGGCTCCGGAAATGTCTTCCCAAACATGCCGTTGAATTTGCGAGCTACCTCCCGCATCACCTCAAGATGCGGCTCCTGGTCTATCCCCACAGGCACCAGCTCACCTTTGTAAAGCAGCACATCCGCTGCCATGAGCACCGGATAGTACAGGAGGCCAAGATTGACGTATTTAGGATGCAGCGCCTTCTTATCCTTGTATGTCGGCAGATCTTCAAGCTTAGAGACAGGAAAAATCGTGCTCAGATAGTACGCAAGCTCCATGTGCTCCGGGACCTTTGACTGCACCTCAAGCAGGCACTTTGCGGGATCAAGTCCGGCGCCCAGGAAATCCAAAATCACGTCTCTCGTTGACTGCTTAAGCGTACGCGGGTCATACGGCGTCGTGATGGCATGCAGATCCACAACTGAGAAGATGCAGTCATAGCCGTCCTGCAGCGCAATCATACCCTTCACTGCACCCAGGTAGTTACCAAGATGCAGTCGTCCGGTTGCGCGTACTCCAGAATATACTTTCTTCTTATCTGCCATAATTTCTACCTAAGTGTATCATATTTTATTTCTGTTGAGCCTGGTCTCTTGTGAAGTTATGCAAAAGATAAGCTTTTCCCCGGATCCTCTATCATGGTGTATCTCTTTGTCCTCCGACGCAAACTTGACCATCCGCCTCCCACTTACAGATCTTCCCCCTCTCCTTCGCCCTTTTAACCTCGGCTCTACTCGCCTTGTGACACTAGACTCAAAAATTACCTTTGTAAAAAAGTCTTTGTCCGGTGGGCAAACAGTGATCGCAACCGCACAATAAGGTGTTTCATAGATACCTGATCTTGCAGGAACATGAAACAGCGTTTCTCTGACTCTTGCGCCATTTACTTGGTATTCTTTTGCAACCTGTATGAAACTTGTTTCCTGCATCTTACTTCCCTTGCAAAATAATCATCCGCTGCATCTTACTTCAAGGTTTTTTCAACTCTATTCGAAGATACCTTGAAGCCGATCGCTTGCTGGTCCGTTCTACAAATCAAAAAAACCTCCTGTTCGGAGGTCTTGACTTGCGCAACACAGGTAGACCTCCGCTAGAGGCCGTACCAATCTGCAATCACTTTACTTTTCTGTATCATATATACTTAAATTTATCTTTCTGTATTTCCTTTGAGCCGCGAGTTACCGTTGCGACGCCTATCTTGAGCTTCTCCGCAATCTTATGCTGAGAGACTCCCTCCTTAAGCATTTTCACGATTTGAAGCCGAACTGGTATCTCTGAGAGTTCTTTGGGCGTCAGGATACCCTCGAGAAAGTTTCGCATCTTCTCCTCTGTATCCATCCGGAGAAGTATCTTGATAAGATCACTCAGTTGCCAATTAGATTCTTCCATTTGTACTAGTGTACTAGTACAATAGTACGTTGTCAAGTACCAAAACGGCTTTGCTATAATACCCATATGGACAAGCCGGCCAAAGATATCCTCATTCCCCACGATAAAATTGCAGCCAAAATACAAGAAATTGCCCAGGAGATTGCCGTGAAGCATCGAGGAAAAGACCTTATCGTTCTTTCTGTCCTTAACGGCTCTGTACTTCTCGCCGCGGATCTGCTTCGCTCCCTCTGGCATGAGGGTCTGACAGACATTACGTTTGATACAGTTTGCTTGCGAAGCTACGACATTGGCACAGAAGCAACTCAGAGGCCAAAGCTCCTCAAGGACACCAAGGTTGACCTCAAAGACAGGCATGTACTCATTGTTGAGGATATAATCGATACGGGCAGGACGCTTACGACGCTTCTTGAACTCCTGAGGAAACGTCAGCCTGCCTCGCTCGAGGTCTTTGCCCTACTCTCCAAACCGTCACGAAGAGAGGCTACCATTGAGGCAGATTATACAGGCTTTGTCATTGAAGATCTGTGGGTTGAGGGCTACGGACTGGATACAGGTGGGAAATACCGAGGCAACCCTGATATAACATACAGGAAAGGTTAGTTCCTAATCCATTCTTTTTTCAGGCTCATAAATCCGCCGTTGCCAATCCGATTCCGCATCTCACGCACAAGTCTCGTGATGAACGACACGTTATGAATAGTTGCCAGTTCATACCCGAGAAGCTCACGGGCTCTGAAGAGGTGGTTGAGGTAGGCTCGTGAGAAGTGCTGACACGTGTAGCACGTACATCCCGGGTCAATTGGCTTACTGTCATGGACAAACTTACTGTTGGTGATCTGGATGGCAAAGCCGTTTTTGGTGTTGCCGCCATTCTGAGGACTCACATAGAGACTGCCGTGCCGGGCGCGTCTCGTCGGTGCCACGCAGTCAAAAAAATCCATACCACGCCAGACGCCCTCAAACAAATCCTGTACTTCAGCAATACCGAGAAGATGACGGGGCTTGTCCACCGCAACAACAGGTACCGTCCAGTCAATTACCTGATATAAAACGTCCTTGGAAGTATATGCACCGCCGATGGCGATAGCATTGAAGTGCTTGTCCGTAAACTTGGCCGATGCCACACGGAGGTCCTCGAAGACACCACCATGTGTCACCCCGTACATGAGTTGATCAGTTCGTTTATGCGAGGCTCTGCTCTGCAGAGCCCACCTATTGGTTCTTGCAAGCGAATCCTTTGTCTCCGTGTAGTCCCACAGTGGTGATTCATGATCATCAAAGGCCACGATAAAGTCAGCCCCTATCTCCTCCTGAATCCTGATGGATGACTCGGGCGTTAGCCGGTACTCGTTGCCGTTGAGGTGGGAGTAGAATGTCACGCCTTCATCATCAATTTTTGCCCGCCTTAGTCGCCTCGTCTTTTTCTTGGCCTGACGGATAAATGAATCTTCCTCCGCTTCCTCCTCGTCGAGTACCGCCGCGTCCTGCGGGTTGACGCCCGGTTTCGAGAACTTCGTCAGCCGTTCACCCTGCGGAGCCTGCGCCACGCCAAGTGAAAAAACCTGAAATCCGCCGCTATCTGTCATCGTCGGGC
>JAKAMH010000070.1 GCA_021813005.1 bacterium | reverse complement strand
ATTCTTATAGAAGCCGGTGGCGGCAGCGTCAAGCCCCAGAAAAACATCGTAACCAAGCCGCAGATTTGACGTCGAGACAGCCTCGGCAATGAATGCCAAGGCGTCTTCATTGGTTTGGAGTATCGGGGCGAAACCTCCCTCGTCGCCAATTAATGTTGGTAGGTTGTTACGGGTGAGCAGGTTCTTTAGATTATGATAAATTGTCATGCCCATCTCAACGGATTCGTGATAGGGCTTGGAGGAAGCCGGAACTACCATGAATTCCTGAAAATCTAGGTTTTCTCCGGCATGTTTGCCGCCATTTAAAATATTAAAGGCCGGGATGGGGATCTTCAGTTCGGTATTTTCTTTCTTGATGAAATCACGAAGATACAAATAGAGCGGGAGGACGGAACTTTTGGCGGCTGCTTTTGCTACGGCCATCGAGACACTAAGCATGGTGTTGGCTCCCAGGCGGGCCTTATTCTGCGTACCATCCAGCTCAATCATAGTCCGGTCTATCATCTGTTGTTTATCGGCATCTATACCGTTTAAGTTTTCAAAAATGGTGCCCTCTATGTTTTGTACGGCTTTCATAACCCCTAGACCCTGGAAATGGGCCGGGTCGCGGTCACGCAGTTCGGCTGCCTCACTCGTGCCGGTAGAGGTGCCGGTTGGGCAAGAGGCAATTCCGACAGCGCCGTCATTGAGGATCACCGTCGTCTCAATTGTCGGTTCTCCTTTCGCATTGAGGATTTGTCTGGCGTGAATTGATTTTATTTTTGCCATTATTTATTGTCTTGGATCCGCCTGTCTTTTACTTCCCGAGTACCAAGTGTCGCTCTACGGCTGCAATATGTTCACGAGTCGTCTCAATGGCGTCCGGCGAGACGGAGACACTGGATATTCCCCAACGGACGAGTTTTTCAAGAAGAGAGGGATAGAGAGACGGAGCCTGCCCGCAGATGGATGAGGTGACGCGGAATTTGTGCGCTGTTTTGATAACATGTTCAAATGCCCAAAGTACCGACTCGTTTTGTTCATCGTAGGCGCGGGATACTTCGCTGTTGTCCCTGTCTGTCCCGAGCATTAGCATGGTCAAATCGTTTGAGCCAATTGAAACCCCGTCTATACCAGCTTCAATGAATTTATCGAGAAGCACTACATTTACCGGCAGTTCTACCATCATCCAGAGTTTAAATGAAGGGGAGCGGTGCAGTCCGGAGGCGGCAATCAGCTGCTTAATCTCGATTAATTCTCTGACAGACCTGACAAACGGAAGCATGAGCCAAAGGTTTTTGAGCCCCAACTTATGGCGTACATGCTTTATTGCCTCAAGCTCAAGCTCGAAGACTTCAGGATCATGGAGGTAGCGGAAAACGCCCCTGAACCCAAGCATCGGATTTGGCTCAATCGGTTCGAATTCTTTTCCGCCTTCGAGATTCCGGTATTCATTGGATTTAAAGTCGGAAGTCCGGTAGACAACAGGGCGAGGTGAAAACGATTCACAAAATCGGGACAGTTGTTTTGCCAAAGTTTCAACATAGACATGTTGCTTGCCATCTTTGATAAATTTCTTCGGGTGTGTACCAATATCCGCCATCATAAATTCGGCACGCAGCAGTCCTACCCCGTCAACATTTTCTTGAGCTATTTGAGGTGCTAACTCAGGCTGCGCCAGATTAACATAGACTTTTGTGGCTGTTCGAAGATGCGCTTGTTCCTCTGTTTCAGGGGCTTCGTGTTTGGTAAACGCGCCTCCTTTATATACGTTGCCCGTACCGCCGTCCACTGTCACAACCGTTCCAGTCGGGAGTTTTGACACCGCGCCTTCAGCGCCGACAATAGCCGGAATACCTAGCTCACGGGAAACAATTGCCGCATGCGATGTCCGGCCTCCTCTCTCGGTGACTATAGCTACGGCCTTTTTCATGGCAGGGACATAATCAGGATTGGTTTGCGGTGCCACAAGTACCTCCCCCGGCAGCACCTTCCCGATTTCCCGGGCATTTTGGATGACCCTGGCTGGTCCGGAGGCAATGCCGGGGGATGCAGGTGCACCAGAAATAAGGAGCGGCAGATCTTTATCCAGATGTCCCTCCACTTTTTTGTGAGAAGAAACAGTGGTGATAGCACGTGTCTGTACAATATAGACAGTGTTGTTTTCGATAGCCCACTCAATATCCTGCGGGAAAAAGTAGTGCCGCTCCAGTTTCTTGCCAAGCGCCGCAAGTTCAAGTATTTTGTGGTCAGAAATTTTCTGTTTCTCTTGTTTTTCGAGTGGTACGGCTACCTCTCGGTTGGAACTGCCCGATTTGGCAAGCATCTTTTCCTGCCGAGCAAGGATTTTGTTCCGGATGACCAAATCTTGTTTGGAAATTTCGTAATGGTCGGGAGTGATTGCCCCCTGCACAATCAGTTCCCCCAGGCCGTAAATCGCTTCAATCACCAGCTTGGTTTTGTCATTTGTTACCGGGTCTATGGTGAACATAATGCCTGATTCCTCTGACTCAATCATTTTCTGGACTACAACGGCAATTCCGACACGGAAATGGTCAAATTGCTGTTCATGCCGGTAAAATATCGCCCGGGCTTCAAATAAGGATGCCCAAGCCTCCCTGATCTTTTGCACCAGATTGGCCTCGCCTTCCACATTTAGATACGTCTCCTGCTGGCCGGCGAAAGAGGCCGAGGGAAGATCTTCTGCCGTGGCCGACGAACGGACGGCAACACGTGGACTTGCCAACACATTACCCAGGCGTTTGTAGGATGTGTTGATATCATAAATAAGCTGCTTCTCTAGAGCGCCTTGCCTGATAAGTTCCTGAATGTGTGTCGCAACCTGCCGTAGGGAGTCTTGTCTGTCGTAGTTGACGGTCGCCAGGAGGCTTTTTATTTTGGGGGCCAGGTTGTTTTCCTTGATGAACTGAAAGTAGGCTTTGGCTGAGACAATAAAACCGGCCGGGACAGGCAGGCCGGCGTGTACCATCTCGCCGAGATTGGCTCCTTTCCCGCCGACAAGGTTTACGTCATCTTTTCGTACTTCGTCAAACCAATATATGAGACCGCTTGTTCCCATGCCAATTCTATTATGGAAAGTTTCCGGTAAAATAGCAAGGATAAGAGGCCCGTCATTTGAGCTTCTCTTTGAACCAGTCCACCCAGGGGTTGATTGCCGGGTTTTGGCCGTAGCGCAGCGCCAGATAAAGTGTCAGAAAGCTGCCATAGGCCAAAACTTCAAGGAAGTCGTCATAGACAGTCTGGCCGGAGGCTGCAAATTCATGCACCACATGCTTGTTTTGCCTGATGACGTCAATCGTAAGCTCTACCCTTTTTTGTATCTTGGGGGAGTAGTTGGGGGAGTTAAGGACAAAAAAATGCAGGTCATGCTTCGTTGGAAACTGCAGTCCTTCCATGAGATGATGGTTGAGGTCAGGGATGAGGTAATAGGCAGAGAAAGACTTACTTGTCTCATTAAACTGGTTTCTGAGAATTTGCGCGTTTCCCGCCAGATGTTCCGCCGCGATAATAATGGAAATTCTCTGTTCAAATATCTCCGAATCTGAGAGGGCGTGGTTTTTAAGATCCGGAAGTTTCTCACGCAGCCGTTCAACAGCCTGCTCGACCTCATGTTCCTCAATCGTGATAACGCCTGCCTTGTTGAGCAGTCCGAGAAGGCCGAGTATGGTATAACCATTGCCCAGGCGCGGGACGCCCGCCGGATTGAGCTTGCCATCAAAAATATAGCGGGCAAGGTTATTGGCCTTCGCAAAATCTGCCAGAGGACCGCCTTTGGTGAGTACGACTATTTTGGCATTTTTCGCTCTGGCCTCCTCGGCACATGAAAGCACTTCTTCTGTTGTTCCGGAGTAGCTTGTCAGGACCACTAGTGTCGACTCATCAACATATTCGGGTAGGTGATAATCGGATACAACGTCTGTCGGGAAAGCCAGGCTTGATCCCAGCAAAGCTCTGAAAACGAGTGCCCCATAAATTGATGCTCCCATGCCGCAAAAGACAATCGTCCTGATATTCTTAAAATCATCCGGGAAAGCAATTGCATTAACTTCTTTCCAGGCAGTCTCTAGCTGGTCAGCAATCAGTTCGGTAGACGAGAGCGTATCGCGGGGGTCAATTTTTTTGATTTCCTCTTTATTGGTCAGATCTATCATCCTTCTCCTCTCTCTTTCTTCCGCTGCTCAGGAGTTTCATCAGGTCGTTTGTAGTCATCCTCCAGCCGCCAGGTCGTTCCCATTTCGGGAGTAGATACCTCAACTACGTCACAATCTGTTACTGCCTGGTGCCGGTGGCGCTGTCCAATCATGGTTGTATAACCGACCCCTTTTTGAAGAGGTACTGTCTCAAGTTCGCCTCGGCTATTCTCAAGAATGAGATTGCATTGGCCGTGCAGCAGCCAATATGACTCTTGTTTTTGGTCATGTACCTGAAGAGAGAGTCGGTGGCCGGCGTTAATATGGAGGATCTTGCCCATGTACGGCATGCCGTCCGGTACCCAGTGCAGCTCATACCCCCACGGCTTCTCCACCTTTTTGACGTAAGGAGTATTTATAAAGGTTGACTTGTCAAATTGATCTAAATCTGCCATAGGGACGGGTTAGTGGCCGGATGTGTCCCAGTCTTTACTGACTACGCTGAATTTATCAAGTTTCTCTTTGAAGAGTTTCTCAATCTTCTCCAGATCTTCCTGCGTTTTGGCTTCGAACCGGAGTACAAGTGTCGGCGTATTGGAAGATGCCCGTACCAAACCCCAGCCGCCGTCCATATATACACGGGCGCCATTAATATCTACCACCTTATACCCCTCATCTTTAAACTGTTTTGTCAGTTCGCTAACGACGTTGTATTTGTCCTCGTCTGTTGTTTGTACCTGAATAGTAGGGGTTGAAACGTAGTAGGGAGTTCCGGCAACAATTTCGGAAAGCGGCTTGTCTTGGGTCGAGAGGTACTCTAGGATTTTAAGTGCTGCAAACAGTCCATCATCAAATCCATAAAAGTCGTCCACAAAGAAGATATGCCCGCTCATCTCACCGGCCATGGCAGCCTTCTCCTCAGCCAGTTTTGCCTTGATATAGGAGTGGCCTGTTTTCCACATGATCGGTATGCCGCCATGGGCCTTGATATCTTCCGTCAAGGC
>JAKAMH010000069.1 GCA_021813005.1 bacterium | reverse complement strand
GGCCCTTGGCCGGGCGGTCTCGGAGAGAAGGATCTCAGCCGGGGAGGGGGCCGCGCTCACCATGACACCTACAGCGGAAGACGTAAGCCGGGGACAGGAGTTGCTGGAAGACTACCCGACGTATCGTGCCTACTTATCGGAGCCTGCGCGCGGTAAGGCAGAGACGAAAAAGGAGTCTGCGGATGGGGCTTCCCAGACAGCCGACAGAGAAGACCAACAAACAGCTGCCGACTACGGGGAAAATACGGATGGCGAGCCCTATTGGTATGAAAATAGGCCGGATCTACCCTACCCGTTCTGGAAGAAACTCCCCCGTCTCACTACCTCGCAGCGTGAGAATTTGGCAGACGAAAATTCAGATTCATTGGTGAGGCATATTCAACGGGTTTCCCAGGCATCACCGTATGATAGTGCGAGTGGCATGAGGGCGCCTGTTGGGGCGATGCTTGCTGCTGTTTTTATTCAGGCAGTTGGGCGTCAAGGATGGGAAGAGTTAGAGGAAATTGTGAAGCGGAACATAGACGATTTTACCAATCGTGAGATTATTCTGGCATTTAAGACCGGCGTGATCGCTTTAGAAAGATATAACCTGGATAATCTTTTGGAGCTACATGATTTGGCAGTAACCCGCTGCCGTCTCCACGAAGCAGAGGCAGTTGAAGAGAAGATATCCGCGGCACCCGGGGGAGAGTAAATTATATGAAAATCTTTTTAAGCGGAAGCATGAAATTTGCCCGGGAGATGACTGAGACACGAGATAAACTCCGGGTACTTGGTCACGATGCAGTTATCCCATTTGGTACAGAGCACCATCTCAAGGATGCCGAGTTTGTTGATAACTTGGAGGATAATATGGCTTGGTGCATCAAACACGATGTCATGCGGAAGTGTTTTGAGGAGGTTGCAGGCAGCGACGCCATTCTGGTTCTCAATTACAAACGTCGCGGCATCGATGGGAATATCGGTATCTCAGCTCTTATGGAAATGGGGATTGCGCATTATCTGCGAAAGAAAATTTTTCTTCTTTTTCCAATTCCGCATTTTCGCGAGCACAGATGGGCGCATGAGGTGATGATTATGCAGCCGGTTATCTTAAATGGTGATCTCAAAAAAATAAAATAGCTATGCAGATAGGATTCATTGGTCTTGGCAAGATGGGGTCCCGTATGGCCTCGAAGCTTCTTGAGGAAGGGCATTCCGTTACGGCATGGAACCGATCCAAAGAAACAATTTCAAATTTCAAATTTCAAACCTGTCTGCCGGCAGGCAAGATTTCAAATTCCACCTTTCACAGTAATTTTACTGCAGCTGAAACAATTGGAAGTTTAGCTAAATCACTGATTGTTCCAAGAATAGTGTGGGTGATGCTTCCGGCCGGGGATGTGACAGAGTCGATACTCCAGGAAACGGCGGGATATCTCTCGCCAGGAGATATTCTCATAGACGGGGGCAATTCCAATTTTCAGGATACACAGAGAAGGTTTGAGGAATTTGCCGGCAAAGGAATTCGGTTTCTGGGTATAGGCGTCTCAGGCGGCATAAAAGCACGTGACAATGGATATCCACTCATGGTGGGGGGAGACAGGTCTGCCTATGAATACATCGCACCTATCCTCAAAAGTCTTGCCCTACCACACGGCGGCTATGCCTACTTTGGCACAGGCGGTGCCGGACATTTCGTCAAGATGGTCCATAACGGTATCGAATACGGTATGATGCAATCCTTAGGCGAAGGCTTCGGTATTCTTGAAAAATCTCCCTACAACTTGGATTTGGTTGCGGTAGCTGGACTTTGGCAAAAGGGGACAATTGTCTCCGGTTTTCTGCTTGATCGGGCCGCTGATGCCCTTTCTAAAAATCCTGATTTATCGGATATCCTGGGTGAAATTGCTGCCACCGGTGAGGCGGAGTGGACAGTTGCGCAGGGTAAAAAGGAGCAGGTGCCGGTTGAGGTTATAGAAAGGTCACTTGACTTCAGAAAGAGATCGGTGGATGATACATCCATTAGTACATCTTTTGCTGCCCGGCTCGTGGCAGCCCTCAGGCAGGAATTCGGGGGGCACGCTATAAAAAAAGTGTAATATGTCACTCTTACGGGAAGGCTCAGGTGGACGCTCCATAGATATTGCAAAACTCTCAAGCAGAGAACATTTTCTCGTGAATCAAACAGACACAACCCCTGCTGTTATGCAAAGCTTGGAAGGGAAACAAGTGCTGCATTGGTTAGAAGAGGGCAATCTTGTACTTTCTCACCTTGAGGTGCGGGGACGGCTAGGGCGGTTCGCGCGTGATCAACATCTTCCCAATACGCATTTCATCGTGCCAAGACAAATTGTAAATACTTGTGCAACTATGATTGAGGGGGAAGCAGTTGCATACAATTTGCATGCATTTAGTGCCTATAGTCTAGAATGGCAATCGGAGCAGTACTGTAACTCTCTCATTGTTGGGGTACTGGACGGAGAGCTGCTGACTGTTGGCCTCTCCGAAGAGTATGACAGTTTTCTTAATGATGAAGAAATGGTGGATTTTGTGGTTAATAGTGGTGAGTCAGCCCAATTCCCGATCAGGAAAACAGAATATGATGAAGTAATTATCCCGCTGGTTGGCAGAGCCGGTATAATTGCCCAGTTTGACGAATGGTCAAAAGGCTGTGCTACTGATTGGCTTGAAAATGAAATACATAATGCATATGCAGACCAACTTGAAAGAGGCACTCCAATCGGTGTTGGTATGCTGTCGGAGCATGTACGTCGTTCCTGCTAGTCCACTACCTTTGGAATTATATATACAGCGTCTGAGATTGTGAGTTTCGTGGAGAGAAACTGTTTCGTAAACTCCTGAGGCCTGGGGAATTCGGGAGATTTTTTTCTGATATTTTTCTCAGGTTTATAATGGTAGGCAGTATGCGGCCCTTGAATAAAAATCACTTCCTCCACGCTTTTATCTGAAATAATTTTTTTTAACAAATGGCTACGAGTATCGTTGTCAATGGGTGCGGTTGCGACAGGGGTACCGAGTCTTTCGCCGTATTTCTCTTCCAAAGTCTGTATTACTTCAGGACGTTTCATATATCGATCATGTCCGCAAGGAGCGGTTTATACCGAGTGTTTCAGGCATGTCATCATATGCGAAATCCCGAATCCGTATCGTCCTTGCTTGCCCGATGCGAACTGCAATGTTCTTAATAACCTCTTCCCCTCCCTGAATAGTCACCGGGTCAATGTCATCAGGAAGAAGAGGTTTATCAACTACCCGGCAGGCGGAGTAGATTTCATAAGGTTCTATAGATCCAATGCATCTTCGATTGGTACCAAAAAAGCTAATCTGCCTGGGTCTTTCTGCATATTGCACAAGCCGACTCGCCAGGAGTCTTGCCTGTGAGGGGCTAAAACGATCAACTCGCAGGCTTATTGACTGCGCTACTGTCCTTTTCTCTATTTCCACTTGCCGTATTATATGTTGTTTTCCTTGATATAACAATATATACGACTACTTCAGTGATTAACATCTCATCTGCTATACTATGTACATGAAGTATTCCGCGATTTTTGCCAAGACTACCAAACAGACACCCAAAGACGAAGTTTCCGTCAATGCCAAGTTTTTGCTGCAGGGAGGATATATAGACAAGCTGATGGCAGGAAGTTACACGCTTTTGCCGCTCGGACGCCGGGTGGAACGCAAGATTGAGCAGATTATCCGGACAGAGATGGACAAGACAGGCGCCCAGGAAGTTCTCATGCCGCTTCTTCATCCGAAGGAAATTTGGAATGAAACAGGCCGCTGGGAGACAGCCCGGGAGGTCATGTATCAGTTTGAGAAAAATGATAAGTCATACGCGCTCTCTTTTACGCACGAGGAAATTGTCATGGATCTGATCCGCAAGCACGTTTCAAGCTACAAGGATCTACCTGTCAAACTTTATCACTTTTCTACCAAATTCAGAAACGAACTGCGCGCCAAGTCGGGAATACTGCGGGGTCGTGAGTTTCTCATGAAAGATCTCTACAGCGCCCATGCCTCCAAAGAAGACATGACTCACTATTACTGGCAGGTAGCGGATGCCTACACCAGGGCATTTGAGAAGATCGGGCTTAAGACAATCATCGCAGAAGCAGCGGGTGGCGTGTTTACATCTGAACATACGCACGAATTTCAAGTAGAAGCAGAATCAGGCGAGGATACGATCTACCTGGCGCCGGGGTGGAAATATGCCAAGAACAAAGAAATTATGACAGATGAGGATATGGCACGTTCGGATGTCAAAGCGATTACGTCCATTGAGGTAGGCAATATTTTCCCGCTTGGTCTGATGTATTCTGAGAAAATGGAGGTGATGTTTACAGATAAGGATGGCAGGAGAAAACCAATCTGGCTTGCAAGTTATGGTATTGGTCCAACCCGCGTACTGGGGACGATTGTCGAGGTATCGCATGACGGGCGTGGCATTATCTGGCCTGTTTCTGTTGCCCCGTATGTAGTGCACATTGTCTCAATCAACCAAGACGCCGGTGCCTTGCACGACAAACTCTCATCCAAGGGAGTGGACGTGCTCTATGATGACAGGGATGCCGGGGCCGGTGAGAAACTATCCGATGCAGACCTGCTCGGGATGCCTGTCAGGCTGGTAGTAAGTGCCAAAAACGCCGGCAAGATAGAATGGAAGGAAAGACAGACGGCAGATACAGAACTTTTGACAGAAGATGAGGTAGTAAAAAGACTTCAGGAGCTGCAAAGATCCACCGTTACCCTCTAAAATGGCAAAGACAGGTTAAGTACTTTTGCCCAGAAGAAAGCGTACACGAGAAAGAAAATTACTGCCGCGAGCACAAAGAACACCGGTGAAATCTTCCGTTTCTTTTTCTCAGGCGCGGGTGCCGGATCTGCCTGTGCATCCAGATGCACTCTTGCGAGTTGCGGTTCCGATCTCTGCTCCGGCGCAGGCGATGCTGGCACATGCAAATCATTTTTAGAAGGTGTTGGCGGTGCGGCAGCAGGAGCATGAGATAACTGCCCACTCATCTGGGCAATTGCAGCGGCAGAGACAGGCGCGGCGTGCCCCGAAGGAGCGGCGGTTAGGGGAGAGGCAGCCGAAGTGTGATCATCTTTGGGTTTGTCTCCCGGAGGGGCAGGCTGCTTGAGCGTCGTTCCCATGACGCGTTCATACGTTTCGCGAAG
>JAKAMH010000068.1 GCA_021813005.1 bacterium | reverse complement strand
TCTGCCATGCTTTTTCTTGTTACCGGCGCTCTTGGAGGGGTCGAATTCGAATTTCATGGTATATTTTTTATACCATGTAGATATAAAAAGTCAACTTTGAGTATGATAATGTCGAGCAACTGCTGCTTGCGTTGAAACTGCAGTGGCAGGAAAAACTGCAGTCGTTCGGCGAGAAAGGCTACAACAGCCTCAAGGGTTATCAGCGCGAACGAGGTTAGCATTTATAGCGGTTGCGTTTCCCGAAAGCAGCATGACCCCTTTTTACTCACGCCAGGGCTCGCAATGCTTAATTTCCGGTCGACGACAAGTTTTTCGCCAGCGGTGAATAACGTCAGCCCGACGGGCAGCCGCACGCCCCGCAGGTGCAGATCCGCAAGCCGCACTCCCGGCAGCCGTTGTTGAGCGGGTCGCGCCCGTCGACGGTCTTGCCGCATGCCTTGCATGTATAGCGGTAAAAGGCAAAGCCGCAGTTGCGGCAGACGAGCATGTGTTCGTCATCTTCTTTGGGAATGATATGGATGGAACCGCAGATCAGGCAGATCGACGCCATTTCCGGGCTGTTTCTGACGCCGTCCCGGTTCCGGCGGTAACGTTCGTACAGCTTCTTTGCTACTTCCCTGTCGAGCACTTCCATAGCCGCCCCTCCCGGTTGCGTACTCCGGGAGATGCAACTTTTCTGCCGTTATATCTTTCACCTGACGGACAGCGTGGCAAGGGAGTTTGCCACAATAAGATTTTCTGGCACATAAATAAACAAGGGACGGGCTGCGTTTCCCGAAAAGCAGCCTGACCCTCGTTTTTGCATCGAAACAGATAAATGTATTTTGACGAGGATGAATTAGGTATGGTATCCCTCGAATACCCCCGAGGCGTGAGGCCAAGTAGAAACAGTCAAGGCGGGGCCGGTTTGGCTGCTAGGATAGGTATAGCGCCACGAACTCTAAAAGCTCTAAGTTTTTTTGTGGATTATGAGGCCTGCCCCTTTCGCATTCCCCTACACTTTTGCCCTGTGCGTTTACTCACTTTTCAAGATTTGCCATCTCTTTATCCACCTTCTGAATCAGTCGAATTGCCGTTTCAAGAAGTGCTGAATTTCCCATTTTCTTAACTATGGTAATAAACTCGACAATCAGTCCAGTAAATAAATGAGATAATGTATTTTTTATGTCTGGATCTAACCCTTTATAAACAGCTGGATAAATGACAACTGATATTTCTAGAACACGTGAAAATGAAAGCAGCTTGGTAACATTGGAATCTTCAGTGACTTGGAGAACCTCCTTAGCTAGCGCAAGCTGTTCTGAAAGCTTGTTTGCTTCAGGACCCAGAATACGCATAATCTCATCGATGGTTTCAATGAGCTTAAGGAGTTCGACAGAAACTATTGCATTTAGATGACTAGTAACTGCAACGTTCCCACGACTATAATCGTTTAAAAAACCAGCAAAGCTTGAATCTTTATGGTTACGTTCAGCACTCATTTAATTTTCTCCTTCTCAAGCTCTTCGGCCTTTTTTAGCAGAAAGGTATCAAGTATCGATTGTTTATCCTCTAGTTCAGTTGTCCTAAGATCTGCACCCAGCATACCAATCGCTTCTTTTAGTGTTTTGAATCCAGTAAATCTAGCTAATGTTAATCCTAGGACTAAAGATTTTGTTTTCTCGATAGAAAATTTATTTGAGCTTTTTGAAATCGCCTCCACTTCACTCCTCATCCGTCGTTGCTCTTCTTCACTTAGATTCTGCATAAGATTCAAACACGCAACTGAGAGATCAACTTCAGCCTTTTCAAAATCAATGCCTTTCATTATTTCTGTTACCTTAGCAGCTCGATCCACAGCACGCTCGCGGTCGTATAAGCGATCAATTCCATTTAACAGGATAGTTAATAAGGCAGCCGGTCCAATTGGGACATCTTTATTGTTATTCTTGATTGTAAAGAAAGAACTCCTAAGCGCTAACATGCCTGAAAACCCTGCGAGGAGGACAACCTTGACGTCATCTAGCTTCACCTTAAAAATAGCTTCATTATAGTAGTTTATTATAATGAAAGCAGTTAGCGACGCTAGCCCATTCACAATCATGTAGACATAAGCGATAAATGATTTGTGAATGGCAACAGGTTCATCTTGATATCTACCAAATAACTCGGAATACCCTACAGCGCAGCCAAGCAGGAAGCAAAAAGTCCCTTTAGCAATATCAGCAAGTTCGTTTGACATAATATCGGAGTTTTTCCTCCTTTATACATTTAACTTCAAGATCTTTGTCTTGTAAACTATAGTTATGCGTTAAGAACCCCTTGTATTTCGCCTCCGCCTTTCTATTGTAAGCTCGAGCGGGTGTGTTGACTGGAATAAATCTCAACTGAGCTATTCGCATCCCAGGATACAAAACTACAGGCATTGTACCAGCGTTAAATATTTCTAAAGTTATGACACCCTCAAAACCAGGATCAATGAAACCAGCGGTCATATGAATTTCTAGTCCCATTCTTGCAAAACTACTTCTTCCCTCTATTTCAGCAGCAAGATTTTCTTCAAGCTTAATATACTCCATCGTATGACCTAACACGAATTGCCCAGGGTGGATTGTTATCGATTCTAAGAAATCAAGATCAATGGATTTCGAGTTGTTTTGAAACGTATTTGTTGATTCCTCGTCTGTAAAATCAATAAATCCTCTACCGGTCCTATTAAAGATTTGGAAGGAGGTCCCTAGACGGACATCGAGGGATGATGATCCTATTTGCTCCAGACTAATTAATGGAGAGACAACTACATTTTTTCGTTCAAGCAGTCTGTAAATCTCACAGTCGACAAACATTCCACCTGGTGTAGCATAAGAATGGTTTCTGATGGCGTCGTTACTATATGTTCTCTCCTTGCTAAAAAATAGTTGGAACCATTCTGAGACTTGGATTGATCTTAAAATTGACTGATCATATCGTGAAAATACCTCAAGTATTTCAGTGTAACATTCTTCATCTGACTTGTTAGTTGAGAGGATATCAACAACATCTTGACTCATATTACGCTGCCGGTATATCCAAGCTGAAAGAAGTATCTCTTGCAATGACGTAGGCCGCTCGTCGATTTTGTCTGGAATGACTTTCGCAGATGGCACAGGATAGCCTTTCTTAATGTTATTAACCATTTCGTCAATAAGATTTAAATCGATGTCCTCTATCTTCCTGAAATATTGTTTGACGACATCTTTAAGACTATCGCTAGGATCTAAAGTTTCGTTTCTGAAAAAAGCTCCTAAAAAAAACTCCTTGAACAATTGATACACACCATCAATGTCACGTTGTGTATAAGAAATGTCTGGGCCAGAGTTGATTACTGACACCTTGCGGTAAAGATTAAGTGCTTCAGATAGGAGTTTGTACAAATCATGGTTTACGACGATTTTCCACCTATGTTGCATCACTACGAGTATCAATTTCAGGCGAAGCGCGGCAGGTGGGTAATTTTGTGATGTCTGTGGATTTAGATGACAGCTTGGTTCGGCAAATAAAAAAGCAGCATATTGAGAAAAAAAGAAAGATGGACCGATAACGAAAGTTGCAAAAATGTCACACCAACACTCTAGCAGCCAAAGGGAAAGCCGTTTATCGTCTCCTTGAAAGACATTATGCACATAGGGACTCATATCGAGGTATTTTGACTTAAAGTCATCCAGCATACAACTATCAAAAAAATCATCAGCTATGATGTGATGTGCAATTTCGTGTAACAGAGTAGGCCAACGAGCAGGATTGGCAGAATCAATTCTCGGAATTGTGATATGGAGTGACTTCCCTGACGGGACACTTGCTTCGATTCCGATAATATGAGGAAGAGAGCTATCAGATAAGGCTTCTCTGGTTAAGTTATACTCGCGTACGTAGTCGTTTATTTCGTCTTTAAAAGCTTCTAATGCAGACTTCTTAAATACAGTCTCAGATATGTCTTCAGTTGGGAAAAAGGAAATGGATTGTGATGTCTCCTTCAAAGTTTCTGGCCATTTTATATATTGACTATCGATAATCCTGCTAAATCGCTCGAGCTCTACAGGTTCTGAAGGACGTGGAAGAAAATGTAACCCCTCACTATGCAGCCTTCCAACAAGACTTATCCCACTACGGATCTGAGAAAAAAGAAGCTCAAGATGGGGGCCCTCTCCGGGCCTCTGTATTTCCTTTGTGATGACATGGATCATTTCAAACTGCTTCTTTAAACACACTTTATACTCATCAATAAACGCAACCTTGTCGCTACCTTTTGCATCAAGATAAAACTCGTGATTAATCTTCTCCAAGTGCATAAAGAAGCGCACATTGCGATCGACTAACTCAAACAGATATGCTAACAGCATACTTTTCATACAAGTTTTTGTGTCCGACCGTTTAACTCAACGAATATTGATATATTTTTCCCAAGAAGAGACTTTTTTAGTTCTTCTTGAATAATATCAGTCCGGTAAGATGATCCACCCATGTCAGAGGAGATATATTTACTTCCGCGAAACAGGAAACTTATAACTATTTCTTCGGGAAATTGATAATCACTTACTACTGTCAGCTTTGATTCACCTGTGACTGATATTAATTCGTCAATTACTTTATCAACAACACGACATGTGGCATCATATCCAAGTAAACATTTACTTGTATCTAGTATAATGTCATTTTCATTGTTAGTTTCGATTCTGTCTGCCACTCTCTCGCATACAACTCTATCATCTAGATCAAATTCTTGAAAATCACTTTGAATAGATATTCTATGAGTCATAATTTAGCTCCACAGGTTAGCTTTCCATAGTAACAAAAAACAACTTGGTTTTTTGAATCAAAGAAATGTTTTCTAATTTCACTGTGCGTGACTTCCTTAAGTCCAGACAATACACCCCGACTCTGAGCATCATATACAGAAAGGTGCATGCCAATACTTTTTGAGCCCCTTGTGATGACATCCATTCCTAGCCCTAGGTTAATTTTGGTTTTACTCGATTTCGTAGAGAAACCCCTTTGCATTGCCATATGGTAAACCTCAGTAAGACTTCCATGACCTATTCGGCCAATCGATGATGCGGCTAGTATATCATAGATGTTTTTATAAATTCCCTTCCCGAGATCGAGAAAGGTAAAGCTTATTTCAATTGCAGATTGCGGATTGCACCTATTCTGCCTTATATCTATCGCAAAGCTTGCGATGTTATCAGTGTGATCGGCGCTGTTTTTAAACACCTCCTTAATAATTGACAGCAGCTCAAACTTAGGAATATTATAGTTTTCAAAAGTATTTA
>JAKAMH010000067.1 GCA_021813005.1 bacterium | reverse complement strand
GTACGCCTTCGCACCGAAGAACAGCGGCGTGACCGGAGCGGCGTCCAGCAGGAGGTTCTGCGCCGCCTGAAACGCCGCATTTCGCGCGGCGGGATCGGACGTGATGCTGGCGCGTGCGATGAGAGCATCGTACTTCGGATCGGCCCAGCCGGTCCAGTTGTTGCCGTTGTCGGAGGTGAAGAGTCCGAGAAACGTCAGCGGATCCGGATAGTCGGCGACCCAGGAATAGAGGCTCGTGCTGTAATTGGAGGTCTGCTGGTTCTGCAGCCACATCTTCTGTTCCAATGGATTGACCGCGACCTCGACTCCGAGAGCGGATTTCCACATGGCCTGAAGGGCCTCGCCGACCACCGGCTGGATTTCATCATTGCGCGTCAGCAGCGAGACCCGGGGCATTCCCCGGCCGCCGGCGTATCCGGCGGCGGCGAGCAGGGAACGCGCTTCAGCCAGGTTCATCGCAACGCGCGTGGACGACACGAAGCCGCCGAGTCCTGGCGGCGATGCCGTGTACGCGGGAGAGAAGATAGCCGATCTGACCTTGGACACAGATGGCATCATCAGGCAGGCACAAGCCTACTCAAATCTATTAGCGGCGCAGAACACCCTTGCCGCGTCCCAGGCTAAGCTCAACTCGCTGCAGAGCAGTCTTTTCAAGGCAAATCAGGCCTTTGTCACAGACAGGGGTGTCAATAACCCTTCCGAGGCAGACAAGGCAGATCCCGTCTATATTGAGGAGCGGGCGGACTGGTTGCAGGCAGAGGCAGACTATAAAAATCAGCAGAATGTCATCGCCCAGGCGCAAGCGGCCGTAAACTCTGCTAGCCTTACCTACAATGCCATTTCCTCTGCTATCACCGCGCCGGCAGACGGAACGATCTCCGATGTCACCATCGCCCCCGGCATGGTCATTACCAATTCACAGTCATCATCCAACAACAATGTCTCGTCACAAGTGGTCGCCTCCATCAAACACACGGGCACACCGATTATTTCAGTTAACCTCTCAGAGGTTGATGTCGTAAAAGTCAAGGCGGGAGACAGAGCGACGGTTACGTTTGATGCACTCCCTGGGAAAACATTTACCGGTAAAGTACTTGGTATTGATACGACTGGTATTGTTTCATCAGGCGTGACGACTTACCCGGCAACTATAGCCCTTGATACTCCTGAGGATGAGCTTCTTCCCAACATGAGTGCGACAGCCAGTATCATAACCAACATCAAAAATGATGTCCTTCTCGTGCCGACTGCCTCGGTCCAGACAGCAGGAAACCAGTCAACTGTTCGGGTTATGCAAAACGGCAAGATAGAAGTTGTGCCGGTAACAACCGGTGACGCGTCAGATACCGAGACTGAGATCACTTCAGGACTCAGGGAGGGCCAGACGGTTATTGTGGGATATGTGCCTTCAACCAATAGCCAGACAGGAGCGTCGCCATTTAGTAGGGGTATCTTTGGAGGTGGTCGAGGTAGGGGCAATGCGGTATTTATCAGAGGAGGCAGGGGAGGCTAAGCGATGTGCGGCGTCTCCCTGTAAGGCTACCTATGCTCATTCAAGCTACACGTCTCACGAAGTCGTATAAGAGCGGTCTTACGGAGACAGTTGCACTCGAGGATGTTTCGTTTGATATAAAGACAGGTGAATTTGTGGCAATAATGGGGCCGTCCGGCAGTGGTAAGTCGACCCTCATGCACATGCTTGGGGCGCTTGATACGCCGACGTCAGGGACGTATCTCCTCGACGGGGAGGATATCTCAACGCTTTCAGACGATGAGCTGGCAGAAATCAGAAACAAGAAAATCGGTTTCGTCTTCCAGGCATTTAACTTGCTTCCTCGTACCTCGGCTCTGAAAAACGTGATGCTTCCGATGGTCTACGGGGGAGTTCCTAAAGAGAAGCGTACAGATCTAGCCACAAAATACCTAAGGATGGTTGGCCTGGGAGACAGACTGCTCCATACCACAAGCCAGCTCTCCGGCGGGCAGATGCAGAGGGTGGCGATAGCCCGGGCTCTTGCCATGAATCCGTCCATTATCCTGGCAGATGAGCCGACTGGCAATCTCGCCTCGGTACAGGGGGAGGAGATTATGGCGATCTTCAAAAAGCTCAACGCAGAGGGTCATACAATCATTATGATTACTCATGAACCTGATATTGCGGCGCACGCAGAACGGATTATTGCGATTCGGGACGGCAGATTAATTACGAACAGGAATAACAAGAGTCCAAAAGAAAGGAAGAAACACTAGTGGATTATTTTGAACTTTTAACTTCTGCCGTTGAGGCACTCACCTTAAACAAGCTCCGTACCGCACTAGCAACGCTTGGCATTATCATTGGCATCGGATCTGTTATCGCTCTTGTCTCGCTCGGTCAGGCAAGTCAGGCATCTGTTCAGTCACAGATTGAGTCGTTGGGAGCCAATCTACTGACCGTGCTTCCTGGATCCCAGAATCAGGGAGCATTGCGCGGTGCACCCGGATCTACAGAAACACTTACCTACGACGATGCCAAGGCAATTGCAGCATCTTCTCAGATACCCGATATCTCCGCAGTTTCTCCTGAATATCAAAGCCGAGCCCAGGTATCAACCGGCCAGACGAACTCCAATGTGCAAGTTGCGGGAGTCACAGGTATGTATGAGACTGTGCACAATGTATCAATGGCTGAGGGTACATTTATCACGGATTCAGAAAACCAGTCACTTGCCAAGGTGGCGGTGATTGGACCACAGGTGGCAGCCGACCTATTTGGGACAGCCAGTCCTGTCGGTCAGACACTGCGCCTCAACGGGATTTCATTTACGATTGAAGGAGTGACTGTTTCAAAAGGGGGATCGGGGTTTCAAAATCCTGACAACATTGTTTATATCCCCTTACTTACCGCTCAGCAGCAGGTCTTTGGTGTGGATTACTTGTCCAACATTTCACTGTCCGCAAAATCACAAAGTGTGATGACTAGCGCGGAGAATGAGGTAGGATACTTTCTGCTTGCCCGCCACCACCTGTCCGATCCCAGTAAAGCGGATTTTAGTATCCTCTCGCAGTCCGATATTCTGGGGGCGGCCTCACAGGTAACCGGGACGTTTACGTCACTTCTCTCAGGTATTGCTGCCATCTCGCTTCTCGTCGGTGGCATAGGCATCATGAATATTATGCTTGTGACGGTCACGGAGCGGACACGTGAGATCGGGCTTCGCAAAGCCTTAGGCGCCAAAAAAAAGACGATTGTCTCACAGTTTTTGATTGAGGCAGTTATTCTGACACTTGTCGGGGGGCTTCTGGGGATGCTTCTGGGAATTGCCGTTTCATATGGTATCTCACTTCTCATTTCTCTGCCATTTGTGTTGTCTCTCTCATCTATTTTGCTTGCGCTTACCGTTTCCGGGGGGATTGGCATTCTCTTTGGCTGGTATCCTGCCCGCAAAGCTGCCTCACTGAGTCCGATTGAGGCGTTGCGTTATGAATAAAAGAAGCTGTGATTTATTTCTCAGACAAATATTTTGCATGGCAGGCGGGCCCGTCCGCAAAGCCGCGTCGCTTTCACCGATTGAAGCACTTAGATATGAGTAATAGGAATGAGAGGAGGTGAAAAAAATGAATAAATCAATTATTATTTCGATTAGCGTTGCCGTAGTGGCCCTCGGTATAGGATTCTTCGGCGGCATGCAATATCAGGCGGGCAAAGAGGGAGCATCCGGGACGCGGGGAGCTTATTTCATGAGACGGGGAGGAGCAGGAGGACAATTCCGGCTAGGTATTGACGGGCAGACAGGGAAAACTTTTCGTCCTGTCCGCGGACAAGTACTAAGTACTGGCAACAATACCATAACGGTCAAATTGGCTAATGGATCAAGTAAAATTATTGTACTAGCAGGCAGTACCACCTTTCAGAAATCATCTACTGCTTCTGTCTCCGATATAAAGCAGGGAGACACGGTCATGGTTGTCGGACAGCAGAATTCTGATGGTTCAGTTACTGCAAATAACGTCGATATTAATCCGCCGACGCTCCAAAGAAAGACTTCCTCAGGAGCGGCAAGATGAGGGGGCATACAGATATGTAGTAAAAGCAGGAGAAATTGCCGTCAGGGAGCACTGTTGGATTGAAGTTGGTGTTGTTGTGATGCTTGTAGAAAGCCAAAAAGCATATCCGCAGCCCAGTCGTTGCTAATAGCGCGGAAACAGAGCTGCCCAACGACGTGTTTTCCTCTGCAGAGCGATTTTGTAAGACAGTACCTTGCGGGTTTTTTAAAAAAGGTGGATACTTTTGTACATGGCAGACTCAATCATTGTAACGGACAAACTGACGAAAATATTCGGGAAATTTACCGCTGTTGATAACGTCTCTCTTCAAGTGAACAGAGGCGAGATATTTGCGTTCCTTGGGCCAAACGGTGCCGGTAAGAGTACGACAATCAAAATGTTAACTACACTCATGCAACCGACGAGCGGTTCCATCCGCATCAACGGTATTGACCCAGCAACGGACAAGGAGAAGGTGCGCAAGTCGTTCGGTATTGTCTTTCAGGATCCCAGTCTCGATGATGATTTAACGGCCTACGAAAACATGCGCTTCCACACTGCTCTGTATGGGATGCCGAGTTCGCGTCAGAGTGCACGTATAAATGAGCTGCTAGAGTTTGTTGAACTTTTGGACCGGAAGAAAGATCTCGTCAAAACCTTCTCCGGGGGCATGAAGCGAAGACTGGAGATTGCCAGAGGACTACTCCACCACCCGATGATCCTGTTTTTGGATGAACCGACACTCGGTCTTGATCCCCAGACGAGAAATCACATGTGGCACTATATCCAAGATGTTAACAGATCAGAGCAGATGACGGTCTTTTTCACGACTCACTACATGGAAGAGGCGGAGCGAATTGCCGATCGGATAGCAGTCATCGACGGAGGAAAGATTATTGCTCTGGGTACTCCGGAAGAACTTAAAAAGAAAACGAAGGCAAAGACACTCGAGGATGCATTTCTGATGATGACCGGGAAGATGATTCGAGACGAGGAAGCATCAGGCGTTGATCAGATGCGCCTCAGACGGGGGGTACGCAGATGAGTTTTTCAACTATTTACATCCTCTGGCTCCGGCAGCTGATTAAGTATTTTCGCTCCCGCTCCCGTATCATCGGTTCGCTTGGGCAGCCGCTGTTGTTTCTCCTTGCTTTTGGGTTTGGGTTTGGTTCGATCTACCGGCGGGCCGGTGGGGGAAACTATATACAGTTTCTTGCTCCCGGTATTATTCTCATGAGTGTGCTCTTTACGGCGGTTTTTTCCGGTATTGACCTTATTTGGGACAGGCAATTTGGATTTCTTAAGGAGACGATGGTAGCTCCTGTATCAAGATTTTCTATCATGCTTGGCAAGGCTTTAGGTGGTGCTACCGTAGCTACGATTCAGGGAGTTATCGTCT
>JAKAMH010000066.1 GCA_021813005.1 bacterium | reverse complement strand
TTGGGGAAGCATTTGGGCAGGTGTTGAAGCGCTGGCAAATTATGTGTCAGTGGGAGGTGACTACAGACAGGCATCCCTGATCAATAACTACATCTGGCCCGTGCCGGACAATGATTCTCTCTGGTCGCTTGACCGCTCAGTTGATGCAGTTTGTGATGTGATGAAAACATTTACTATTCCCGTTATTTCAGGCAAAGACAGTCTCTCATCCACCTATAAAGGCAAAGACGGTACAGTCATCAAAATTCCGCCTGTCCTCTGTATGTCTGTTTTTGGCAGGATCGAAGATACCGATAAAACGGTCAGTGCGGATTTCAAGAAGGAAGGATCGATAATCTGCCTTGTCGGTAAGCCCGATTTTCAGGCGATGGGCGGGTCGGTGTACTTTGATACCCAAAAAGTGTTAGGGGACGAGGTGCCGCATATGGAATTATCGCTTCTTCCCAAGATATTTCGGGCCCTGCATAAGGCAATCTCCCGGGGCGAAATCCTTGCAAGTCATGATATATCGGAGGGTGGGATGATTACTTCGCTTTTTGAAATGTGTGTAGGAGGGGAAATGGGGGCAGAGATAGATCTGGCAGTCTTTAAAAATATCCGACCTGATTACGCGCTTTTCAATGAAACAGCCGGATGTTTTATTGTTGAGGTGCGAGACAGAAAGACGGCAGAGACAGTGTTTGCCTCTGTCCCGCACGCACTTTTGGGAAAGACAAAGCAAGACAAAACAATTACGGTGAAAAATAGCAAAGAATTATTTAACGCGGATTTGGAGAAGCTGAAAAAAGCCTGGAAATTACCGATGGAGAGGATGTTCTAAGCAATGTCATTCTGAGCGTAGCGAAGAATCTCTTCCTGATGAACTTACGAGGCCCTTCTCTCTGCATAGTAGGGCTCAGGATGAAATAAGGGAGTAAAATGAAACATTATTATGTTTATATTATGACTAACAAAACTAATAAAGTACTTTATACGAGAATAACAAATCATCTAATGAGAAGAGTATATGAGCACAGAAATGGCATTGTTGAGGGATTTACTAGTAAGTATAAGACGCATAAACTGGTTTATGCAGAAAGCTTTGACAATCCAGTTGACGCGATTGCTGCTGAAAAGAGAATAAAAGGCTGGTTAAGATCAAAGAAAATTGAACTTATAGAATCTCAAAATCCAAAATGGAAGGATTTGATGATAGGTCTGGAGAAGGATTTCACAAAAATAACGTGAGATCCTTCTCCTTCAACAGGCTCAGGATCAGGATGACAGGAACAGTAATGTCATTCTGACCCCGCTTAGCGGGGGAAGAATCTGGTTGGTAAAAGGACACTGAGATCCTTCGCTCACACTCAGGATGACATTTTAGTAGCATGAAGAAACCTAACGTATTGGTACTTAAGACAGACGGGATAAACAGGGATGAGGAAATGGCGTTGGCTTTTCAGGTTGCCGGAGCTGAGGCACGGATCGTGCATGTGAACGAACTACGATCCAAGCGGGACAGGTTTTCAAGCTATCAGATTGTTGTTATTCCGGGCGGATTTGCCTACGGAGACGATGTGGCCTCCGGTAAGATACTGGCAGTGGAGCTGACGTCCTATCTTGGGGAGGAACTGAAAAAATTTATTGAGAGAAAAAACACGCTGATGCTTGGCATCTGCAACGGATTTCAGGTATTGGTCCGGACAGGGCTGCTGCCGTTTCGGTGGATTGGAGAGATGGACGTGACGCTGACCAACAACGTTTCCGGTCATTTTGAGTGCCGCTGGATCCGGATGCGGGTTGAGAACAGTCGCTGTGTCTTTCTGGACGGACTTGAGGGCAAAGAAGTTATGTATCCGGTGGCCCACGGGGAGGGACGGTTTTTTGCGTCAAATGATGTGCTTGAGCGGGTGGAAGACGAAAAGTTGGTGGTATTTCGCTATATTGATAGTAGGGGTAGACCGACGCAAAAATACCCTGATAATCCCAACGGCGCGCTCCATGCTATCGGCGGCATCACGGATACAACCGGCCGGATCTTAGGTCTCATGCCGCATCCCGAATGTTTTGTGAGACTTGAACAGCATCCCAACTGGCGGCGCCTTAAGGGCCTGAAGCCCGACGGACTGCCCCTTTTCCAAAACATGGTGAACTTTGCCAAAGAGGCATAGGTATATATGGCTAAGAAGATTACATATGACGGGGCAGGTGTGCAGTATGGAGTACTGGATCCGGTCAAGAAAATGGCACAGGAACAGGCGGTAAGGACTGCCGGTAATTTAAACCGCCATGGATTTTCTGAAGTGCCTGAGAGCCGGGGGGAATCTGCCTATGTTTGGAAGATGGGAAATGTCTATATGGCATCGGTGGTCGAAGGTCTCGGCACCAAAAACTTGGTGGCCGATGGTATGGATGGTGTAAGCCGAAAATCATATTACGACGTTATTGGCTATGATACGGTGGCAACTATCATAAATGACCTGGCGAGCGTGGGTGCGGCGCCGCTTGTCATCCATGCATATTGGGCAAGTGGTACAAGTGATATTTTTGGTGACAGGCAGAAAATGGGGGATTTGATTAAGGGTTGGACAACGGCATGCGATGACAGTGGCGCCTCGTGGGGAGGTGGTGAGACGCCGACATTGACAAATATTATTGAAAAAAATGTGCTTGATTTGGGTGGTTCGGCAGTCGGGATCGTCAAGTCAAAAAACCGTCTGATCACGGACAGTAAACTTCGGGCAGGGGACAGGATAATACTTCTCCGGTCAAGCGGCGTCAATGCCAATGGCATCTCACTCGCCCGGGCCATTGTTAAACAACTCCCGAAAGGATATGCGACCAGAATGCCAAACGGGAAGTTATATGGCGAGGCCCTGCTGACAAAAACGCACATCTACGCCCGTCTGGTGCAGTCTCTGCTGGACGCAGGTGTAGATATTCACTATATCTCCAATATCACGGGACACGGGATGCGGAAGGTGATGCGGGCGAGGCCGTCTTTTACCTATGTTATTGAGAAGGTGTTTAGGCCGCAGGAGATATTTGCATTTATTGCCAAACAGGCTGGACTCTCGGACGGGGAGATGTACGCGACATACAATATGGGTCAGGATTTCGCGATCTTTATACCTGAAAAGGAGATAGAGAAGACGCTGGATATTGTGTCTGAAAATAAATTTAAGGCTCTTAATGCAGGATATGTTGAAAAGGGGGAGAAGCAGGTAGTTATTAAGCCGAGAGATATTGTTTATAAAGCCGGCACCCTCGATCTCCGCTAAACCTCGAAACATCAGGTAACTGCGTTTTTCTTTGCAACTATCCTGATTATGTTGCAGGGTAACTGCAAAGTCGTCATCTCCCATTTGGGAGTCTGTGACCTGAACTCGATTCAGGATCTAGATAGATTCCGTGTCACCTGCCTGCCGGCAGGCAGGAGCACGGAATGACAGAAAACGCAACTATCCTGATTATGTTGCCTGTCCATTGACGAAAATACCACGGGAGAATATATACCCCTCTGTTTCGAATTACCAATAAGTATAATACCAAGCGTAGCAATCATTTTTAAATTAAGACCACTTACACTACCTTAAACTGATCTTAAAAGCTCAGGTAAGTATACCAAGGTATATACCAAATTGTTGTAAAATGATTGCGGAGTGGTATAGTAAGAATATGAATCCGGTTATTGATATCATCGTTCGCTCCGCCATTGTTTACCTGCCTGTCGTGATCGCGATACGGATTTTCGGGAAACGCGAGATCAGCCAACTCTCAGTCGTCGATCTGGTGTTTATACTTCTCATCAGTAATTCTGTGCAGAATGCCATGGTCGGACCCAACGTCTCACTGGTAGGCGGACTGGTGGCAGCCGGCTCACTCTTCGTCGTCAACCGGGTGCTGGGCATGGTAATGTATCGATCCAAAACAGCCAGTACATTTCTTCAGGGTAGTCCGTTACTGCTTATTTATCATGGGCATGTCTACGGGAAACATCTCCAGCAGGCGGAGATTTCACTTGACGAGCTGCAGGCTGCGGTACGTGAACACGGGGTGGAAAATACAGGGGCGGTGGATCTGGCGATGCTTGAGTCGGACGGCAATATCAGCGTACTCTCAAATGGCTTTCAGAAACACACGATGCACCGCCGGCGCGGACACAAGGTGGTCTCCCGAAACGTATAATCTCCTGTGCGGGCATCTCATGGTATTCTTATAGCATCTATAGGACTGATTTTCAGTGGCGCTTCTCACGTTTGTTTACACCCACTGAGCAACTTGCTATGATGAGAATGATATGGCTGATGAACAAAGTACGCAGATGCCGCCTCAAGAGGAGACGAAAAAGCAAGTCGTTGTGCCGACATCCCAGCGAAGGTTGCTGCAGGATCTGTGTGCAAAGGTAATAGAGGCAGGTACGGATGACGGGGAATTTAGAGCACAGCAGTTCTTGCGAGATGAAACCCTCACGCTAATCCCACTCTCGAATCATCCGGATGTAGCCGAGGGAGTCGCAAAAGTGATTAGTGATTATTGGCGGCTTGAAAATAAGTCTGGGGTTCCCTATTCGGTGGATCTTGATGCGGAGACACTTGCCAGGTGGAGCGCTCACACTGATGCAGGAGAGGTGCATGATGCACTGGTTGGGCGAATTACCGATTCTGTACAGGCTGTGGGGGTTGATAAAAATAACCCAGAGGAACATGAGTGGGAGCGTCGGGAAGATATGATTGGCGGCCTTGTGAAGTCTTTGACAGATATAAATCAGGCAGGGCGTTTGGTTGAAAATGATATACGACAGATTTATGAGAGACTAGAAGCACAGAATGTGCCAGATGACCTTCAGTGGAGTCCGCGCCTTTTGAGACAGAAAGTTGTTGATAGCCTGTTACACGCTGGGAAAGATGCCATATTCAGGGATCTAATAGAAGATCACTATGATGAATTGGGACATACAATTATGGCAAAGGATAGCCTCATGGAGCTGCTTCAAAGCGTACCGGAAAGAGTAAACAGGCAACTTGTTGCAAGGCTCATAGACATCTCATTTGGGAAAGGTATTGAAGACGATCTACGTCGGACTCGTATTGTAGATTCCCTCAAAGGTGCGTTGGAAAAAAACGCATCTTCCCAGATGCTGATCAATGTAGTTGCCAAAGAGATGATCAAAAATGAGCAAGAAAAGCGAAGTCACAGCATGACTGAAGAGGAGCGAAAACATAGTGACGCTGTTATCAATGCCATGCTTGGTCATTATAATTTGATGCCGGAGGGTGTCGTAGACAGGGAAGCAGTCCGGTTTCTCATGCAGCTCGCCACAACTGAGTCAGAAGAAATATCTCGCGAATGCTCTGCCAAGATCGTCATAGGCGCCGGAAAAGAAGACGTGATACCAAAGCCTGAGGCACATCTATTACCAAAAGACCCAAGCGCCTATACACCAGAAATAATGGAAC
>JAKAMH010000065.1:4868-5491 GCA_021813005.1 bacterium | reverse complement strand
GTCTCGCCGTTGAAGTTTGGAATGACAAATGATACTTTCATATGTTGTATTAAAACAGACTATCCCTGAAAACGACAGAGTGTTGTCCTCTTGGAATCCGCACACCGCGAAATGCAAAGTCCGTCCTGTAAATCATCGTACCCTGGCAATTTTGCCCTTCGCTATCACAAATTGATGCATGCCACGTGGGGTAAAACATATCTGTTAGGACAAGAAAACCCTCGCCTGAGTTATCCGTTTTTATCGTCACTCTACTCGGACCATATGTGCTAATAGCTGCAGACCCTGAAGAAAACGATAATGTATTTTTGGGATCATACCCGTCAATGATAGCTGTCTTTCGAAGCGATAGCTGCTCATTAAAGAGGTCGTGCATCTGCGCTTGGGGCAGGTTTTCGATTATTATGTTTTGTACAAAAAACGCCCGGGGTAATGCGTTCTTATTTTCATACACCTTCGTTTGTCCAAAGGCATAAACCTTTTTTAGATGCATCGTTAGTAAATCATCAAAGCTTAAAATATACTTAACGCCAAGTAAATTTATCAGAGGCGAGTCGGTCCGCTGGGGTGTGATAATCCTGTTAAATCCAAACGGGGACGTGATATCCGGTCTTCCTCGGCCG
>JAKAMH010000065.1:0-4858 GCA_021813005.1 bacterium | reverse complement strand
TAAAGCGGATCATACCCGTCAATACTATGCAAGTGGTACATAACTGAAAAATTGGGCGGGAGGATACGTGAATCTGTTTCCATAATCCGGTCATTCTTTGCGTGCTGTATAAGGAAGTTTAAAACACGTGTATTGGGATAGAGGTAGGCGGGGCTTGTGAACGGCGTGAATTTATCCGCGAAGCGTACCAGATCTCCGGCTGTTGCGAGTATAAGTATGCAGATAATAAGAATCGTTAACTTTTTGGGGAGAAAGAATATCGCCGCTATACCGGCTGCACTCAAGAGAAAAAGGATGGTCGGAAGGTAGAGATTGTGCTTTGCTACTAGCAGACTGGCCGGGTCTATGTGAATAAATGATACTTTCCCAAGAACTATAATCCACAAAACGCCGTACAATAGAAGGCAGACGCCAAGAACAATAAAAACTTTCTTTGTTTTTTCCTTGATCAAGAAATCCAGTCCCAGCGCCGAAAGTACCGCAAATGTAAAATCCACGACAAACAACAGCCTTGTCGGCTGCGCAGTGGAGAAAAATGGCAGGGAGAGCTGAAACGGCAGTTTGGCAAGAGGAGTCGGCAAGGCAAGAAGGAGCGCAACCAAAGCAACGCCGCCAAAAAACAGTGCGTCACGCTTCTGTTTGGCAAAAAACGAGAAGAAGACGAGCAGGAGAGGGAAGACGCCAATGTACCCGGTCAGTTCTCCGTAATTCCACACTCCCCAATAGTTCAGCGTCGTCGGATTCCCGAAAAAGTCAGGGGCAAGAAAACCGGCTACATGCTGCCAGGGGATAAACCAACCGGCTGCCTGCCAACCTGTTTGGTCGACATTTCGTGCACTCTCAAGAAGAAACTGCGTGAAGGGTATCCACTGTACGGCCGTAATCAGGATAAAGAGAATAAAGTAGCCGGCAAACAGCATGAGTGTTTTTATCTGTCGTCCTTTTTGCCGCCACTGATAGACGATATATAAAACAGAGACAAGCAACAGGTAAAAAAATGTTTGCAGATGCCCCGCGAGAAATGAACATGTCAATGAGAAAACAAAAATAAAGGGCCAGATCGAGAATTTCTTTCCTTCGCGCAGCATAATCTTATCAATGGAAAGCAATACCAGAGGCAGCCAGAGCGCCGCCTGCCCAACCGTCCCCCACTCAAGCCATGACACCATAAAACCTGAGAACGCAAACACCAACCCCCCGAACATACCGGCAAGAGGATGCAGTTTTTTATTTCGAAGACAGAGATAGAGGAAATATCCTGCCAGTAGCGGTTGCAGCAGAATAAGAGAGCTCCAGGCCCAGGAAAAGGGCATTAAGAAAAACAGGAAATTTAAGGGGTAAAGCGGTGCAGACTGTAGGTTGGCAAGAAGCGGATAACCTGCCATCTCATATGGATTCCAAAGCGGGAGGATAAACTGTTTCTCAAGTGACACAGCAAGATAGCGCCAGGGATACGTCTGGCGAACGGGGTCTGTAATCAGGAAATTTTTGTATGGAATTCCCCTTGGATACTCAGCCCCGTAGTGATCACGAAACGGGTAGTAGAGACCAACTATCGTATCGGCCGGAATAGGCAGCTTGCCAAGCAATGATTGTCTGGCAAAAAATCCGCAGATTAAGAGAAAGAAAGCTACGGCAATATAGGAAATTTTTTTCATTCGACCAATTTTTGTATCTGTTCACAAAAACGCTCCTTTGTAAAATCTTTGGCTCGCATAATAGCCTTTTCAGATAATCTCGTTCGCAGTCCGTCATCATGAATTACTGCCAGAGTTTTTGTGATAAATGTCTCCTCGTCCTCCCAGAGTATGCCGTCTACTCCGTCAGTTACAATCTCCGCCTGGCCACCTGCCTTAATGACGACAGGGACAGCGCCGGCGCTCATAGCCTCAACCGTTGAGATGCCAAAGTGCTCAGCTCGCTCCGGGTGTTTATCCAGATCTTCTCCCAGTCCACTGGCATGCCAGTAAATAGACGCCTTGTTGTAGTACTGCCAAAGATCCTTGTTGTCACTATTTTTAACAAACCGGATGGGATATCCATTGGCGCTCTCCTCCATCTGCTGAAATTTCTCCTCTTCCTGTTCCCTGAGACTTGCCGCCACAACAAACTGCCAGTCTTTAAGACCACTGTCTACCATTTTTTTGAAAATCTCGACCATCCTCTGCTGTTTCTTATAGTCATCGCCCTCAATGCTTATACCGGCAAACCGGCCGACATGGAGGATAATTTTTTCCTTCTTTGTCGCAGGAGCAGCACGTAATGTATCAACGGGCGGATATAGGACAGTGCTACTGTTGTGGAATTTTTTGTCTATGTAGGACGCGGTAAAGCGTGAGTTACATATCACTTGTGAAACTTTTTTCATTTTAAGTGACGTCCCTGCTCCGTTTTTCACCCATTCTACGGGAAACTGGAAGTGAAGATACAATTTTTTACTCCCAACCAGTGGAATACTTCCGTCACTTAAAAAAATAATTATGTCATATTTTCGGGTTGCAAGGAATCTCTTTATAGAGGAGACGGAAGGCGAAAAAATATTTTTATCGATTGCTACGTTTGAAAAGTCAAGGCTGAAGCGTGAGACATTTTTTTCTACATCTTCTTTGCTGTCCCAGAAAACGGAGACCACGTGTTTTTTGGCAAGACACTCCGCCATCGTCAACATGTATTTCTCTCCCCCGCCAAGAGCATCAAGATATGGATCAAATATGCCTATTTTCATGCTTCAGTTTATTCAGTATGACCTGAGCAAGGTCGAAGGGTCACGGCTTTCATTGTAGCAACTTTTCAGCCTCTTGCATATTCTGCCGCTTTCACGTAGGATATGAACACTATGGATCCAAATATTTTATACGCTGTTTTGTTTTATTTTGCTCTCATCTGGTCGATCTTCTGGAAGGCCGTTGCGCTCTGGCGTTCAGCCAAAAGCAATCAAACGATTTGGTTTATTGCCATACTTATAGTCGGAATCGTCATCAACCCACTGGGTATTTTGGAGATAATTTATCTTTTCTGGTTTGCAAAAAAGAAGTTGACGATAGATGAAATGAGAGGCTGGATTGAAAATTTCTCAAGTTTTAGATTGAAAAAACGGAATAAATAATCCTTTCTTTTACTCCTGCCTATTTTCTTCTTGCTGCATTTCCCAAAGCCTGGCATAGGTAATAAATATACTAAACGCCTGATACATACTTTCTATCAGCCCCACAACTCCGACAGAGTAGCCTTTTTGGCGGATGTATGAATTGAAAAAAGCAGTAAACATGACTCTGGGAAACCGCCACCAGGACATTTGTGGATGTCCGGCAGCAAGGCGCAGCTCTGCCTCTACGCGAGACCAGACAATTGTTTTCTTAACCATTGAGGAAAGATCTCTATGCGTGAAATGGTCAATCGTGCCGGACAGATCACCTATGCTGCCAATAACCTCAGGTGTTTCATGGAGCCGTCCTGTCCATCTCTTTAGATACTGTTTCTGAAAAAGGCGTTCCATATACTCAACGTGCGGCCACAGGTGTTTGCCATAGTAGTAATTTTGCCTGGCTACCCTATAAGCAGAATGGGGAACATCTGCCCCGGCTACGAGTTTCAGAATCTCGTCCTGCAGTTTTTTGCTCACCCGTTCATCGGCGTCCAGATAAAACACCCATGCACCCTTTGCCTCCTCAAGACCGGTGGTGCGAAGTCTGGCAAAGTCTGTCTCCCGAGCAGTCTTAACGTACACACCCATATGCTTGGCAATATCCGCTGTCCTGTCGGTTGAAGAATTGTCCACCAGGATACGTTCATCACAAAATGACAAACTGTCCAGACAATCCGCGATCATCTCTTCCTCGTCTTTGGCAATCACAATACCTGTCAGCCTAGACATGGTCAATCTTTCCTTTCCCAAAGCGTCTCAGATAAAAATCCATGATTCCTCTTTTCTGCATCGGTCGTCCATGCTGAAGCAATCCCAGACTTTCACGAAATAAGGCAATTTTTGATCGAAGCGGTGCGTAGGAAAACCCAAAGAGCATCCTATTACGGCTTATGTAGTAGTCCTGCAGACTTGAACCGGACCCGCCGGTTGACGCCGCATTGGCATGCCAAAGGACTGCCCGGGGTTCGTATACGATTCTCAGACCCGACCGTTTTACACGCTCACTCAGATCACTGTCTTCGAAGTACAAAAAGTATCGCTCGTCAAACAGGCCCAAACGCTTTATAACCCCTGAGGACAGGAGCATGCAGCAGCCAGTGGCAAAATCCGTCTCTACTGTCTTGTCGTACTGCCCCCGATCCACCTCGTCGACGCCCCGATGGGATGCCAGTACATTTTTCCAGTCTATCAAGCCACCCGCATACCAGATGACTTTTCCAAGTTCCTCCCTCTTGTACCTCTCTTTGTGGTACTCACTTCCCGCGCCAAAATAAATTTTTGGCACAACCATCCCCACCCTCTCCGTGTCTTTGGCAGTTTTCAGAAGCACCCGCAGCAAATCTTCAGCCAGGATAGTGTCATTATTGAGAACCATTATATAGTCTGAACCGTCCTGCATGGCTCTATGAATCACCTTATTATGTCCTCCTGAAAATCCTAAATTCCGCTGTTCTCGTAGCAAAACAAGGACAAAGTGCTGATATTGTTTTTTTTGCACATACGCCGCTTTTGAGCCATTATCGAGGACGTAAACCGTAAGCGCGATATTTCCCAGAAAGAGACTATCAATTGACTCAAGGAGAGCATCAGTCTCCGTGTCGCCATTGAAGTTTAAGATAGAAATTGCAACAGGCGTCATATGTATATTTAGAACATTTTCTTGAGCTTTCGCAGTATCGGACTCTGCTCGCCGTCTGCCTTTTCTTTTTTTAT
>JAKAMH010000064.1 GCA_021813005.1 bacterium | reverse complement strand
ATTAAATACTGAAAATATGCTTAATTATACAAAAAACTTTCACATTGTAAAATTTTCCGCAAAAACCGATTTTATTTTCTGAATAGTTTACCCACCTTGAAATAAATAAACACAAAGATTGCGCCGTTCATAAGTACAAGATATCCCGGAAAAGCGTAGTTGGCGAATGTCCAAGAAGAGATGGTGAGAACCGTTAATACTGACCCAAGCGAGGTGAGGAAGAAGGCTCGCGCACTCTCCGACTGAGGCGTGTTAAAAGACTTTATAAGCGTAGGTATTCCGGCAAGTAAATCAGCCAGAATACTGAATGTAATTGCAATGTTTCCCAACCTGGTGATATACCAGAGTAGTAAACCTACAACTGAAAGTCCACCACATATAAAGTCAAAAGTCGTCAGTTTCCAACGTGACTTCCTGTTTAGGAAAGAGGCGAGAAAGATGAGAAGCGGGAAGAAGCCTGCTAAAAATGTGATAACGGAGACAAGACCGACTCCTTGTCCCATCTCCGCTGTAAAGGCGATAAGCGGTGCAAGTGCCCAGAGCAGCCAGGTGACTTTGTTTGGCTGTACCCTGCCACGGAGCGTATCAATCAGATAGTTTAGGCCGGCAAGAGAGTTTATTGCGGCAGCCAGATAAATAAAATTTTCACTCAGCATAAGAGAAGTATATCTTGCTTTAGAGAGAGGAGCAAATTCCCCAGTGGGCAGCCGGAGAATTGGCCGTAGTGTGTCGTGCGGTATAGGACGCTCACCGGAAAATCCGTGCCAATCACCCCGTCGGGCAAGACATTAAAAGCCCATAGTGTTGACAGATACTTCTCGTCTCTCTATACTTATCTATGTGGAAAGGATGAGGCAACAGGCAGGAGAAAAGCTCTCCCGAAGAAAATTCTTAGAGCAGACAGGTACACTAGCAGGTATTTTTGCACTTTCCCAGATACTGCCAAAGGATAATCAAGCCGCACAAGAGTTTAGACCACTGGGAGAGGGAACGGATGCAAGATCGGTTGCCGAGCTTCTTTACTCAAGTTTGAAACGACGGCTTGAAAAACAGACAGTTTTCCCTTCAAGCAACTTCCTTAAGCAAACAAGGATCAACGACTTTGCTTATTCTCAGGTGGTGACTGCTTATCTTGATATGGGGCCAGTCAATGGTTCCCTGCCTGCATGGAGAAAGGGTCTGACGTCTGCGGTAGAGAATTTCACAAATTTTCAAAATGCTGAAATTTATCCGCTGCTTGCCTCTATGCCGAGGAAATTTCAGAACCATAACCTGGTCCGTGATGTCTACAATGACGATAATATCTGGGACATGCTTGACATACTTCGCTACGTACGTCAGTACCAATCAGCAGATAGTCCTTTGCTTCAGACTGTCGCAGCTGTATACGATATCATAAAAGATGACACCGGATCCGGGGATTCTTGCGGCGTAAAATTAACGCATTGGAAGAGCCAGCAGCCGGGTGAAACGAACCACGATAAAAATACCGTCTCAAATGCTCCGCTTGTGACAGTAGCGCTTAGGCTTTATGGCCTAACAGGCAGAAGAGACTATCTGGCGCAAGGGGAGACTATTATGGAAAACTTAGACAGGTCGGGACTACTCGATAGGCGAGACAATCTCTACATGGATCACATAACTCCGGGATGTGCTATTGCCAGGGAAAAGTATTCCTACAATCAGGGCACTCCGATTGGGGCCAAGGTACTGCTTTATAAGGCAGCGAAAGAGGAGAGATACCTTCACGAGGCTGAGCAAACAGCCAGAAGTGCGCTGAGGTTTTATAACGGGGGATGGCAGGACAGATCGATCACCTTTATGTCAATATTCTACCGTAACTTACTCCTTCTCACAAATGCTACCGAGGATTCAGTACTCCGCGAGGCTATACACACCTCCTTCCGGCAGTATACTTCGTTTCTTAAAACAGAAATAGACGGTGGTACCGGTGGGGTGGTAAGGCAAGGAAAAAAAGTTGACATTGGTCAACAAGCATCCGCAGCCAGCCTGTTTGCCATGGCCTGCTGGCCAAATAAATTATATGATTTGCTGGTGTAAGGGTTATTTCTCCTCAACTAACCGCTGCTTGTAATCAGCCTCGTATTCCACTATAATTGGTGGTTACCTCGTCATGGACAAACTAATCATCAAAGGTGCCAGGGAGCACAATCTCAAAAATATTGATCTGGAGATCCCCAAGAACAAGCTGGTTGTCTTCACCGGGCTTTCGGGTAGCGGCAAGTCGTCTCTGGCCTTTGACACGATATATGCGGAAGGCCAAAGGCGCTACGTTGAAAGCTTATCTTCCTACGCCAGGCAGTTTTTGGGAACGATGAAAAAGCCGGATGTCGATCTGATCGAAGGATTGTCGCCCGCCATTTCCATCGACCAGAAATCCACCAGCCATAATCCGCGCTCCACCGTCGGGACCGTTACCGAGATTTACGATTACCTCAGGCTGCTGTTTGCACGGATAGGCCACCCCCATTGTCCGCAGTGCGGACGGGAAATAGCCCGCCAGTCAAAAGAACAAATTGTAGACACAATCTACCAAATGCTTAAGACGCATCAAGAACCGGGGAAGAAAACGCTTCGCATCATGCTTCTGGCGCCTGTTGTTAAGGACAGAAAAGGCGAATATACGGAGCTAATAAGAAGCCTTCGTAAACGCGGGTATACCAAGATTCGGGTAGATGGGAGGGTACTCTCCATAGATGATAATTTTGTCCTTATTAAAACGAATAAGCACACCATAGAGGTGGTTGTGGATCAGGTGGTTTTGGCGAAAGAAACAGACAGACTTCGACTGGCAACGGATGTGGAACAGGCACTGCTACTGGGTGATGGGGAAATGATTGTCGCCCGCATTTTAGATGCCTCTTTTGAAATGCCTGACAAACCACAAAAGATGGAGGACATGCTTTTCTCAGAGAAGTTTGCCTGTCCTGTTTGTAACCTCTCTATTTCTGAGATTGAACCGCGGATTTTCTCGTTTAATACGCCCCACGGTGCTTGTCCTGCCTGTGACGGACTGGGACGGGTGCTTACCGTTGACTCGGACCTGGTATTTAATGACAATTTGACGATTAATGAAGGGGGTATACTGCCGTTTTTTAACCTAGGTTCAAGTGACACCTGGTTCAGCCGGACATTTAAGGAGTTTTGTCATACAAATGATATTGCTCTGACGGAACAGCTGGGCGAAATGTCGGAAGCAAAGAAAAAACTCTTGCTCTTTGGTACGGGAGACAAGGAGTACGAGGTGCACGGAGAGAATAGATGGGGGCGAGAAACAGTTATCTCGGAGCAATTCCGCGGTGTCTCAAATGAACTGAAGCGCCGCTACACCGAATCTGACTCACAATTTGTTCGCTCGCAGGTAGAAAAATTCATGCGTTATGAAACCTGTCCTGACTGCAACGGCGCCAGATTGAAAAAAGAAGCGCTTTCCATAACAATTAACGGCAGGTCCATCGTTTCTGTCAGTGATGCACCGATTGACGAGGCACTACAGTTTATAAACTCTTTGGGTTCTCTCCTCTCCGAGCGGGAACGTGAGATTTCCAAGATGATTCTCCGTGAAATTTCTCAACGTTTGACATTTCTCATGGACGTCGGTCTGGACTACCTGACATTGTCACGTACGGCTTCGACTCTGGCGGGAGGTGAAGCTCAGAGGATCCGTCTCGCTTCTCAAATCGGATCGGGTCTGACAGGCGTGTTGTACGTACTGGATGAACCTTCCATCGGTTTGCATCAGCGAGATAATGCCCGTCTGATCGATACACTCAAGAAGCTTCGTGATCTGGGGAATACTGTGCTTGTGGTAGAGCATGACGCTGAGACCATGGAAGCCGCAGACTATATCTATGACTTTGGTCCGGGTGCCGGAGAGTACGGGGGTGATATTGTCTATGAAGGATCAGTGGCGGATATGAAAAAAGACAAACACTCTATTACCGGTGAGTACTTGTCGGGAAAGAAAAAGATTATCATCAAGAAAAATCCTGAACAGGAATTACTGGCAAAAACCAATTCAGGCGAACTGACGATTATCGGTGCCTCGGAACATAATTTAAAGAACATAGACGTTTCTTTTCCGCTCCGCCGGTTTGTCGTCGTAACAGGAGTCTCAGGATCAGGCAAATCAACCTTGGTCAATGACATTTTATACCACGGTCTGATGCAGAAATATAATGCCTATCACCCACAAAAGCCAGGAAAACACCAGGATCTTTTAGGGTATAGTGCCATACGACATGTCTTCCTGATTGACCAGTCGCCGATTGGTAGAACGCCGAGGAGCAATCCGGCGACCTACACAGGTTCCTTCAGCTATATCAGAAGTCTCTTTGCCTCAACCAAAGAAGCCAAGCTTAGAGGGTATGGTCCGGGGCGATTCTCTTTCAACGTCAAGGGCGGTCGGTGTGAGGCGTGCGAAGGGGAGGGTCAGATCAAAATAGAGATGCAATTTCTGCCAGATGTATATGTAACCTGTGAAGTATGCCAGGGTAAACAATACAATAATGAAGCGCTTGAGGTGCTTTTTAACGGCAAAAATATTGCCGACGTCCTTGACATGAGTGTCTCTGAGGCCTGCGAATTTTTCTCGTTTGTACCGGGACTTGCCCATAAACTAGAGACACTCAAAGACGTTGGTCTCTCCTACATCAAGCTGGGACAGCCGGCGCCTACCCTCTCAGGCGGTGAGGCCCAACGAGTAAAACTGGCGACTGAGCTTTCCAAACGGGGGAAAGACGCCCTTTATATCCTGGATGAACCAACGACTGGTCTTCATTTTGCTGACCTTGAGAAACTGCTTGTCGTACTTCGAAAACTCACGGACCAGGGCAACTCCGTTATAGTTATTGAACATAACCTGGACGTTATTCGTAATGCTGACTATATCATCGATCTCGGACCTGAAGGAGGAGATAAAGGAGGCCAGGTAATCGGTACGGGAACGCCGTTTGAGATTGCTCAAAATTCTCACTCTTATACTGGGAAGTTTTTGAAAAATATATTACAATAGCCTGATGCGTAGATTTCGATTGCCGCCGGTATGTGCACTCCAGATTTTTTTCGCGGTCTCTATCTTGTTCATCATTGTAATGCCGCAGCGGGCGTCCGCCAATACAGCCAATTTCAGGACCGATTATAACGTGACGTACACAGTGACACCTGAGTCGTTGACACAGGCTTTTTTTCAAATAACACTCACCAACCTGACCAGTCAGTACTATGCTTCCTCATACAAGATGCAGGTAGGCTTCAACAATGTCGAGAATCTGAAGGCAGCCGACGAGCTCGGGCCGATCAATGTCCAGACCGTCAAAACGGCGGGTGGTAATACGCTCCAGTTGACGTTTAATAAAAAAGTTGTTGGGAAAGGCAATAAATTAAACTTTTCAGTCACCTTTGATACTGCTGATGTGGCACATAATTTCGGGCAAATACATGAAATTAATATACCGGGCATTGTAAATCCTGAGGAGTTTAACACTTTTAATGTTA
>JAKAMH010000063.1 GCA_021813005.1 bacterium | reverse complement strand
GCGTATAGAGATGACGCCGTATGATCCGACAAAAGGCAGGATCACGTATAGGTACTAGGAAAGTTGAGAGTTCAAGGTGAAAAGTTAAAAGTTACATAAGGAAAATTATTTACAGTTCCTTTACTTTTCATTTAAAACTTTTAACTTTTAACTAATATGAAGGTGCAAGCAAGTGTCAAAAAGAGATGTCTGAAATGTAAGATCATCCGTCGCAAGGGCGTGGTGAGAGTGGTGTGTGAAAACCCGCGCCACAAACAGCGGCAAGGGTAAAAGAGTCAAAAGTTTGTAAAGTAAAAAGTTCATAAAGCAAAAGGAATTCCTAAATCTTTATAAACTTTAGAAACTTTATGAACTTTATAAACTAATACATATGAGAATTGCAGGAGTAAACATACCGGATGGGAAACGGGTAGATATTGCACTTACCTATATCTATGGTATAGGCCGGAGCAATGTCGTGTCCATCCTGGACAAAGCAAAGATTGACGCGACAAAACGGACGCACAGTCTCTCCGAGGAAGAGGTAAAACGGATTACCCACGCGCTAGACGAGATTAAGACAGAGGGAGATCTCAAGGCTGAGGTTATTGGAAACGTGAGACGGCTGCGGGACATCAACGCTTATCGTGGAGTCCGGCATGCCAGAAATCTTCCTTCGCGTGGGCAGCGGACCCGCTCAAACGGCCGCACCAAGCGCGGTAAACGGGTGACAATCGGCGCGATCAAGAAAGAAGTTGCAGCCAAGATGGAAGCAGCGAAGACGACAAAGGCAGGAGGAAAATAAATGATAAGTGCAAAATGCAAAGTGAAAAATTATATAAGGACAAGAACTTTTCACTTTTAACTATAAATTTTTAATTAGACATATGGCAGCCAAGAAACCAACCAAAGTAACAAAAAAGAAGAATTCTGTTGCAATGTCAGAGCGCGGACGCCTCTATATCACGGCGACGTTCAACAACACACTTGTCACTGTCACCAATGGCGACGGTGATACCGTGTCCTGGAGTTCGTCAGGCGCCAAAGGCTTTCGGGGTACGAGAAAGTCCACGCCTTATGCTGCCGGACTGGCGGTTGAGGAAGCGCTCAAGCGGGCGGTCAATCAGGGTATGAAGTCTGTCGATGTCTTTGTGAAAGGACCGGGAGCCGGGCGTGATTCATCACTTCGGGCAGTCAAGGCAGCCGGACTCTCAATCAACGCCATTGCCGATGTCACGCCAATTCCGCACAACGGACCGCGGTCAAAGAAACGGAGGAGAATATAAGAAAGTTAACAGTGAAAAGTGCAAAATGAAAAGTTGCACAATGAATTTTCACTTTTAACTTTGCATTTTTAATTAGATACATATGGCACGCTATACCGGACCAAAACATAAACTGGCCAGACGTGAGGGAGTAAATATCCTTGATAAGCCGGCCAACAGCTTGCTTCGACGCCTCAATGTCCCGCCGGGGCTGCACGGGCATAAACGCCACCGTCGGCTCTCCGAGTACGGCCAACAGCTTCGCGAAAAACAGAAGGCCAAGGCAATGTACGGGATCTTGGAGAAGCAATTTCGCCGGATGATTGATACGGTGTCTAGCAAAAAAGGCGATACGGGTGAACTCTTGATCGCGCTGCTTGAGACACGGCTTGATAATGTCGTGTACCGGCTTGGATTTGCCAAGACGCGTTTTATGGCCCGGCAACTTGTCTCACATGGACACGTTCTGGTGAATGGTAAGAAAATCTCCATTCCGTCCTACCAGGTCATGGCGGGAGATGTAGTGGCGCTCTCGGGTAAAATGCAGAAGAATCCGCAGGTGCTGACACTCTTTGAGGAACAACTGGCAGTACTGCCGTTTCTCAAAAAGGAGGGAGCCGCCGGAAAGCTTGTCAGGATGCCCAAAAGGGATGATGTAGAGGTGCCGTTTAGTACACAGCAGATCATTGAATATTATTCACGGTAGTGATATAATAACGAAATTGTCTATGGATATCTTTCAGTTTAGTGTCAAAGAGCAATCATTGACCCCCGAGTTCGGGGAGTTTATTATTGAGCCGCTTCCGTCGGGATTTGGGTATACTGTCGGACATGCGCTGCGCCGCGTTCTCTACTCATCAATTCCGGGATCTGCGATCACCTCGGTAAAGATCTCGGGTGTCAAGCACAAGTTTTCCACGCTTCCCGGACTTAAGGAAAATATTGTTGATCTTCTCCTCAACCTGAAAGACGTCCATGTCAAGCTTCTTGACAGCACGGACACGGCAACTTTGAAACTTTCCGTCAAAGGCGGCAAGAAAGTTACGGCCGCGGATATCGAGGCGCCGGCGGGGGTTGAGGTCATTGATAAGAGTCAGTATATTGGTTCACTCTCCGGTGACAAGGCGAAACTTGACATGGAAATGACCGTTGAAAAAGGGTATGGTTATGTTCTGGCAGAAGATAATGAGGTATCTACGCTTGGCGTTATCGCGACCGATGCTATTTTTACACCGGTTCGCCGTGTCACCTATGATGTTGAAGCTACCCGTGTGGGAGGCCAGACCGATCTTGACAAATTGGTGCTGAAAATCTGGACAAATGGCAGTATTGCGCCCGAAGTCGCACTTGAAAATGCAGCTAAAATGCTTGCCGGCTACTTCACACAGATTTACTCTCCCAGAACGGAAGCCAATGACGGCGCGGAAGTTGAGATATCCGCTACGTCATCACTCCCCCAAAGTGTCCTGAATATGACAATTGACGAGCTTGATCTGCCGACACGCATCTACAACTCACTTCGAAATGGCGGTATTGAGACAGTCGAAAACCTCCTGCAGACTCCCAAAAAAGAATTGATTGGCATGCGGAATATGGGTGGCAAATCAATCTCCGTGATCGAAGAAAAGCTCCGAGACAAGGGAATTGAATTTACTGTTTAGTAAAGAATAACGCCCTGCTAATTTTTGCGCCACGTGCACGTTACGTCTAAATTAACACCGCCTGTTAATTGAAAAGGAGACCTGCATCGTGTCGTTTTGTGTATGAGAAAGCATGTATACGGTAGACAGTTTAAGAGGGATGTAAATGAACGGAAAGCACTCTTTCGAGGGCTTCTTGAGGCGTTGGTGCTGCACGAGCAAATAAAAACGACAGAAGAGAAAGCCAAAGCCATCAGACGGGATGCCGACAAGCTCGTCACGAAAGCCCGCAAAGAACGTCTCCATGCCCTGTCTCTCCTTCAGCCTGACCTATCACACCATGCCGTTAGAAAAATGATTGATCTCATTGCTCCGCGTTTTGAAGGACGAAATGGCGGTTATACACGTGTGATACGGCTGGCTCCCCGCCGGACGGACAGTGCCAAGATGGCGGTTATTGAGTGGGTTGAGAAAAGGGCAGAAACGGCCAAGATCTCAGAGAAAGGCGTAAAATCTAAGACAAAAGCAATAACCAGTCGGACGTCTGAGGCAAAGACCGAGAAAAAGATACCTGCCCGCAAGACAGCCAAGAAGGCTGCAGTTGCAAAGAAGACTCCCGCGAAAAAAGCAAAGAAGGAGGCGAAATAGTTTAAAATCAAAAATTGAAAGTTGAAGGAAACATACTTATATAACTATTCCTTAACTTTTCACTTATAACTTTGAACTTGTAAATGCAAAGATATGGCATACGCAGCACTCACCAAACCAACAAAGATAGGATCGGTCAAACATGCCTGGCATTTTATGGATGCAAAAGATAAAGCTCTTGGCCGGCTTGCTACCGATATTGCTCAGAAGCTGATGGGCAAGAGCAAGGCGGATTTTGTCAGAAACCTTGATATGGGTGATTATGTCGTTGTTGTCAACGCGAAAGAAATCAAAGTAACAGGCAAAAAAGAGGAGCAGAAGAAATACTATCGCCACTCCGGCTATCCGGGAGGATTTAGAGCGGAGACGCTTCGCGAGCTACGGGCTCGGCGGCCTGAGGAGATTGTGACGCGGGCAGTCAAGGGTATGCTGCCGCAGAATAGACTGCGGGATCGCATGCTCAAGAGATTGTTTGTTTTTGCAAACGCAGAGCACCCATATAACGATAAGTTTAAAATGAAAAGTGAAAAATTAGAAATTACATAGGGAAGTTTGTTTTATAAATCCTTTTCTCAACTTTTCACTTTTAAATTTTAATTTTTAACTAACATATGGCGGATACCAAAGTACAAGCAAAGAAAGATTTTATTTTGACCGTCGGCAGACGCCGAGAGGCTCGGGCGAGAGTCAGGCTCTTTGAGCACATCAAACCTGATATGAAGTGGGATACCACGGAGATCAAAAAAAACGAGATGTACGTCAACGGCCTGCCGATTGCTGAGTATTTTGGCGGGGACGTCGCTCGCAGGCTCTACACAGAACCGCTTCGCGTGGCGGGAGCACAGAATAAGTACACTTTTACCATCCGGGTAGAAGGCGGCGGCAAGTCAGGGCAACTTGATGCCGCGGTGCTTGGTATTGCCAGAGCACTTTGCAAGCTGGACGCAAAATACAGAGACCCCCTCAAGAAAAAAGGTTTTCTTACACGTGACGCCCGTATCCGCGAGCGGCGCAAAGTCGGCACCGGCGGTAAGGCGCGACGTGCCAAGCAATCTCCAAAGCGCTAAGGCGTCCTCGACCAAAAGTCCCCCAGTGGTTGACTTTTTAGTCCTTGAATCTTGTGCAACTTGCCCAGCGATAATAAATATCTGCCGGGAGGCGAAGCTCTTCGAAGCGAAAGACACGCAAGCTTTGGACTCTTCACTCTGGGTTTAACAACTTACGGGTCTTCGCGCAGGATGACTCCGACAAATCTTCTCATACCTTTGCCTGAAGAATAATACATATGTTATTGGTCCCTTTGTAGTGATGTATTGATACATCACTACAAGAGTGTTTAGTCACAGGATAAAAAGAGGATGAGAGATTATTCGCTGGTACCGCGTCAAACGCGGCTTCACTCCGCGTCAAACGCGGCTTCACTCCGCGTCAAACGCGGCTTCACTCAGACTAACAGAGTTAAAAGCTACTGCAAGACTGAGAGGAGGACGGCGGCGTTGTTGTGGAGCTGGTCGCGGGCCGCGTAAAGAAGCGTGACGGTGCCGTATTCCTTTTCGAGCAATTTGAAACGATTGACGATAGAGAGATTTTCCTGCAGCTCTTTCTTGTAACGCCTGGCGAACTCATCAAACTTTTTGGTATCGTGCGCGAACCATTTGCGAAGACCGGGACTGGGAGAGACTTCCTTAAGCCAAATATCGACCTGCGCATCCTCTTTGGATAATCCCCTTGGCCAGAGTCTATCCACCAATACACGATAGCCGTCACGGGGGGATTTTTTGTCATAAACTCGTTTGGTTTGCAGCATAGTGTTATTTAAATGTGAGGAGGAGGATACCGCCGGCAATCAGCCAGACGGGCCAGAGCCTGCCGAAATCGATGCCGTAAAAGCCAAAATTACCGAGAAAAAAGATGAAGCCGAAGAGAATAACGGCAATACCAAGCCAGCGCCGGCCGGCAACCAGGCTGGCAACCAGGCTGGCAACCTTGGCCCCAACTTGGCCAATGGGCAGGCCAAGCGCGCCTGAGCCCGGAAATCACATAAAGATTTCTTTATA
>JAKAMH010000062.1 GCA_021813005.1 bacterium | reverse complement strand
ACGTCAACTGTTAAGATACAGCGTTCGGTACTTCGTGAATAGATACCAATAGACGCATTCTCACCTATCACCGAAGTTACTGCCACTGAGAGTCTTCATTTTTTTATCCTCACGCCGCAGTCGGAGTACTTGGAGGACGCATATAAACTGTTTAATCGCTGCTGGGATCCACTCACTGTGACACATCAAGAATATAAGGAAATTGTCTCCACCCAGACCGTTGTTGCCGCAATCCGGCCTGACGGGAGTGTGGCCGGGACGGTTGCCTACGTCCGCACAGACCTGCCTGAAGACATCTTGATAAAGACGCCATACAGCGATTTTATTGATCCCAAAAAAGGTATACAGACCAAAAACGGCGCCTCACTTGTCTGTGTGGCGATCTGCTCTGATAGTTTCAAAAAGCAGGATGTTCCCCAGTTAGACAAGCATCCGACCCCTCAGGCTGTAGAGGAATACTTGCGAACAGGTCGGGACGGAGTCTTTACATTTCACCAAAAAGCGAAGGGAGGCGGAGCGGGAGCTTCACTTGTCTCAGTCATAGAGAACGGGCGGCCCGAAGACACAAGCTCGCTCGGATACATTATGCTGCTCAAATATCCAGATCTCAAGGATCCCCACCTGACAAAGGCAGCATCGGTATCCATAAATCTTATAGAGGTGGTTATGCTGATCGGCCATGTGACAGGGGGCAAGACAATTTATGCACTTTCCCGTCCGGGCGGCCTGGCATCCTATCTGGCCAAAAACGGCCGTTAATTATGTCTTGTTATTTGGACGAAAGCGGTTATAATAAAAAAACATGCTGGCAGTAGTGAAAGACAAACAAGCCCCCGGTGTCACTCTTAAAGATGTCTCCCAGCCAAGACCCGCCAGAGATGAAGTCCTCGTCAAAGTCAAAGCCGCCTCAATCTGCGGCACAGACATCGGAATTTACGATTGGACGCCGTGGGCAGAGGGCCACATTACGCCTCCCACAATTATCGGGCATGAGGTGGTTGGTGAAATTATTGAAGTCAATAGCGACGAGAAACATGAGTTTAAAAAAGGCGATATTGTCTCGTCCGAGACGCACATTTTCTGTAACCATTGCTACCAATGCCGTATCAACAACCGCCATGTCTGCGAGAACATGGAACTCTTCGGGATCGGTCGTGACGGCGGGTTTGCAGAGTATGCTACTATCCCGCTTCGGACCACCTGGAAGAATGATCCGTCAATACCGCTTAAGGCCATGAGTGCCCAGGAGCCGCTTGGCAATGCCGTGCATGTCGTGACCAAAGCCAATGTCCCCGGCAAGACTGTCTGCGTATTTGGTCTGGGGCCCACAGGCCTTTGTGCAGTTGCTGCAGCTAAGGCCTACGGAGCCAAGAAAGTCATCGGCATCAACAGGGGCGAGTATCGGCGGGATTTGGGTCTTAATATGGGTGCGGACGAGGTGTATGAAAAGCTGCCTGCGTCCCTGGTCGGTAAATGTGACGCGGTACTTGAAATGTCAGGTAACGCAGATGTGCTTGCCCAGGCGCTTGAGGCGGTACGGATTGCCGGAACAATGGTTTTCTTCGGTATCCCCAAAAAAGAAGCAAATATAGATGTGGGTCGGTATATGATTAACAAAGAGCTGCATATTGAAAGTGTCTTTGGACGCCGCCTCTGGGAGACATGGTATCAGGTTTCAGATCTTCTGGCGACAAAGAAAATTGATCTGGCGCAGATTGTCACTCACGAGTTTCCGCTCTCAGAATTTGAGGAAGCCATGGCAGTCATGAAGAGCGGTAAGAGTGGCAAAATACTGTTAACACCATGACAAACAGAGATTCATTTTTGGGACAAGTCGGTAAAATTATACCCCAGGGCAAGCCGATCGCCACGATTGAATCAGCGCAGGGGGCATACCTGGCGATCAAAGGTGAGAAAAAACTTAATCTCTGCTCCAACAATTACCTTGGTCTGGCGAGTGAGGAGAGGCTGAAGACGGCAGCCAAAAGAGCGATTGACGAGTTTGGGGTGGGGACAGGCGCAGTACGGGCGTTGTCCGGTACCAATTCACTTCACATTGAGCTTGAGAAGAGTCTCGCGGCATTTAAGAAAGCAGAGGCATGCCTTGTGCTTACAGGCGGATACATGGCCAATCTGGCTGCCATCCAGACGATTGCCGGCAAGGAGGACATCGTCATTTCAGACGAGCTCAATCACGCATCTATCATAGATGCAGTACGTCTCGCCCAGGTCAAGACCAAATTTATCTATAAACACAAAGACACATCGGAGCTGGAAGAGCGCCTCCAAGAAGCAACGGATACTGCCAAAACGCCCAAGTCAGACGGCAACCCGCCGACGATTCTCATTATCACTGACGGTGTCTTTTCTATGGACGGAGATTTGGCGCCGCTTGACAAGATTGTGCCGCTTGCCGAGAAATATGGTGTGCTGACGATGGTAGATGACGCACATGGCGAGGGAGTGCTGGGAGATCACGGCCGGGGGATTGTCGATCACTTCGGATTGCACGGCCGGGTGGATATAGAAGTTGGGACACTCTCCAAGGCCTTTGGTGTCATGGGCGGATTTATCACCGGCTCTTCGGATCTGATCAGTTTCTATAGACAGAAAGCCCGCCAATTCTTATTCTCCAACGGCCTCTCAGTGCCCGATACGGCAGCGCTTATTGAAGCAGTTAAAATACTTGAAGAGTCAGACGACAGGGTGAAAAAACTCTGGGAGAACGGTGATTATTTGCGCGAAAAGTTTAATTCACTTGGATTTGATTGCGGGCAGTCAGAGACGCCGATTGTCCCGGTGATGCTGGGCGGAGAAGATACGGCCGTGGAGTTTAGTAGCAAGCTTTTAGAAAACGGTGTCTACGCCACACCGATCAAATTCCCGATGGTTCCCAAAGGTACGGCCCGTATCCGCGTCATGCCTTCAGCCGCGCACAACAAAGAAGACCTCGACTTCGGTGTCAACGCTTTTGCAAAAGTCGCGAAAGAGATGAGTATCCTCTAAGATTTTACATTGCACCAAGCCTCAAGATAAACTACAATTAGCACATATTTATGACAGTGCATGAAGATTACTCCCTCAGTAAGGTACTCTGGTACCGAATAGGCGGCACTGCCCGCTATTTTCTGGAAGCAAGAAACAGACAGGATATTGAGGAAGCAGTAAAATTTGTTAAAGAGAGAAACATCAAGAACGTGTTTGTCTGTGGCAGCGGATCAAACCTCATTTTTTCAGATGACTACTTTGATGGCGCTGTTATTATGATTGCACGCACTGTCGGAACGCCTGACATTTCCGTGACAGATACCACTCTCACTTCTTTTGCGGGACAGACACTTGACGATGTGATTACGCAAGCCTTTGACCATAATCTTGTCGGTCTTGAATGGGCGGGCGGTTTACCCGGTACTGTTGGCGCGGCAGTCCGCGGCAATGTGGGTGCCTTTGGCGGCGAGATAAAGGATACGCTCTACCAGGCAGATGTGTTTGATACCAATAAACAGGATTTCCCGCTGAAAACACTTTCCAATCCGGAGCTTGAATTTGTCTACAGGGGAAGTCTTATCAAAAAAACCAAAGGCCTTATCGTGACATGCGCCACTTTCCAACTTGAACGTGCCAATGACGCGGAAGTGCTGCGGGTGGCCAAAGAAACGTATCTGAGAAATAAAGACTACCGCGCAGAGCACCACCCGCTTGAGTATCCCAACTGTGGCTCTGTGTTTAAGAATATCAAGGATCCGGAAGATGTTCAGAAAGTGCTTGCCGTCTGGCCGGATATCAAAGAAAAGGTCCAGAATAATTGGTACGGCAAGGTGGCGATGGGGTATATCATCTCCCGGCTTGGCCTCTCCGGCTATCGGATTGGGGATGCGGAGGTGTCCCATAAACACGCCAATTTTATCGTTAATCTGGGGCACGCCAAAGCCGCGGACGTCAGGCAAATAATTTCAGAAATCCAAAATAGAGCCCAGACGACACTGGGCATCCTACCTGAAGTGGAAGTTGAGATAGTCGGATAATTGGTATTCAAAGGCGCACTGACTTGACAACTTCTCCTATCTTCCTTATACTCTACTACTATGACACAGGGTAATTTGCAGTTTGTTTCAAAGAAGCACCTCTCCTCGGAGGGGTCTGTTGCTGTGTAAAAACTAAGCAACAAAAGGAATTTAGACCCCTCACCGGAGGGGTTTTTTAGTGGGAAAAATTATGACAGAAGCAGATAGACATCATACTGAAATAGAGGTTAGGGCAACTTCTCTGTATGTTGGGCAAGAGACTGTTTACGAGCGATCAGAAATATCTGAACAGGAAGTGCTTTCATTTATAGAGCAGGGATCAGCGGGGAAAGTGGCAGTCATTTTGGAAGGACCACCGCTATATCTTTGGCCGCATCCCGACTTGCCGACACAAACGTGGCACCATCCATCGGTAAGGAATGGCTGGAGAATAGTAGATACTCTTGAAGGGGTCATTCCTCATGATGTTCTGCATCATATGGTGCTCATTGATGACTTTAACAATATCGAAGGCGAGGTCACCGAGGAGATTATTGCAGAAAGACTGGCAGCACTTAGAGAAACGGTAAATGAGATCGGGTCATCTTCCGTATTTTCTGACAGGCCGTTTCAAGTGAGGAGACATAGGGAGAGTGACTTTGTAAGAGATGATAGAGAAAGCACATGTAGTTATCTTGATGCTGGATTTCAACGGCAAAAACTACTTTTGCAACACAAAGCAGCCGAAGAACAAGGTGTGAGCCTATCAGAAACACTCTCAATTGTTATTCACCCTCATACATTTCAGAGACAGCAATCAGCAATGCTTGGCCATCTTCTGGGCGAGATGAAAAGACCTCCCTTTGATTCTATTCCCAAAAAAGACAGAAGGAGATACATAGAGGACACATATCGGCACGTATGGCTCGATGATGGCGGTAGGGTGGATAGTGTCACGCGTCCAATATGGGAAGGCAATAAATTTGTTCATACAAGATTGAGGTAATGCTATGCAAATAGATATAACAAAATTACAAATGGTAGCATATGTTGGTGCCGGCAATAGAACGCCTGTTGTTGACATTTCCGGGGCAATTCCTCGAGAAGATTTGCTTTTGTCAGCTGCGCAGGTAAGACAAATGCTTGAGAGCCATAAGGCATTTCGGTTGTGGCTTGAGAAAGAGGGAAAAAAACTCCGAGCAGATACAGTGATGATTTATTATCCCGCAGTCAATCAAGAATATGATTTTGTAACCTTTGTCGGTGAACCGAATGCCGGTTTATGTGCTCCCTTTTCAGACATGTGTGGAAATGGTATTCGTTGCTTAGGCCTACATCTGCTTTTGTCAGAAACAAGAAAGAGAGTGCGGAAGCAGTACGAGCAGTACGGGATAAAAGTTATGGCAGGAGATACTAAAAAAATTCGTTTTGCGGAGTTTAACCGGGCAGCTCAAACTGCTGATGTTGCAGTTGATATGGGGACATTTCAATCGGACATACATCATCTTACCCCGTATGTACATCTTTGGGATAGAACGCCCGGGGCACTTAACAGCGTCACGCTGCCTGATGCTTTCGTACCTGCTTTTCTTCAAGGCAAAGTTTGCGGTATCGGATTTAATGGTGGCACAGAAGGCGAACCGCATCTGGTTTTTCTCTACAAAAAAGAAGCGTTTCTTGACCTTGCCAAAAAGTATCATTTCTCAAACATAGATTCAGAAGCGTCACTACATCGGGCGGTTAGGCAGATCGTTTGTGAAATAGGAAGTAACCTGACGTTTAACCTTTCACTTTTTCCAAAAGGCATAAACG